>JAAYAO010000041.1 GCA_012719335.1 Propionibacterium sp.
CGTGGTAGGTGTAGTGGTAGTGGCCACCGATCGCGCCGGACGAGCCGTCGTGGTTGGGCAGGTTGAAGTGGTCACCGTAGGCCAACTGGAAGATGTCGTGGTTGCCCAGGGTGGTGGCCAAGGGGTACCGGGTGAGCTGCTCGGGGGTCTTGAACGCGGTGTACTCACGGTCGGCGGCGAACACCACCTGATCGACCTGATCCCCGGCCGAGACGAGCAACTGGGCCTGCGGGTACATCTCCCAGGCGCTGTCCAGGGTGCGCTGCCACTGGGCGGTTTCGGTCTCCAGGTCACCGGAGGTGCCCATCTGCGGGTCACCCACGAAGATGAAATCGAAATCCCCGGCACCGGGGCCGGTGCGGAAGGTGTGGTTGCTCGACCAGCCGGCCGATGCACTGCCCAGTTGGTAGGTGTACTCGGTGTCGGGCGCCAGACCGTCGATGTCGCGTGATGGGTGTAGTAGCCCGGCTTGGACACCACCCACTGCGAGGTTCCGGTCTGGGTGACGGTACGGGCATCGGCGGGGAACTCGTCGCCGTTCATCGTCGCGGTGGGAGCGAACATCACCACTTCGGCCGCCTGCGAGCGGGAGAACCAGGCAAAGTTGCGCATCGTCTCGTTCTCACCGACCAACATGCTGACCGCGACGACATCACCGGTCGCCGGTTCGGCGGCCCGGGCAACGCTCACGGGGGCGAGCACCAGTGATGCTCCGGCGATCAGGGCGGCCAGGGAATACAGGGACGACGCACGACGAATCCTCTCCGGGGTGGTGCGCATCAACGTAGGTACACCGCGGTTACGAGTTGTGGACCCCGCACCACGGGTGGGTGAACTGTTCGTGCACAGCGCGTGCCGAGGCGGTGTGCTCGGCGGACCACCGTGATCGTCCACGAGTCGAGTCGAGGCGGGTCGCTCGCATCGCGACAAGAGTGTCTACCAAGTGATGAAATTCTGTTGGCCGGCGATCGAGCCGACCATAGAAGCGGGCCTCGGTGAGGCTTCGGACGCCGACAGCACCTGGGATGCCGGCGATCAGGTGAGAGCAACCGGGTCACCGCCGAGGATGCCGAGAACCAACAGGTGATCACCCTGGAGGTCACCACCACCGACACCGGCGCACAGGTCGAGGACGATCCGTCGCCGCCGGCGCCGGGCCGACACCCTCAGGATGACCGCAGCCAGTCGCTGATCTCGGCAACCAGGGCCGGCAACGGGCGGGTGGCGTCGAAATCGGCGCCCGCCTCGTCGGCGTCCAACGGCTCCAGGGTGGCGAACTGCGAGTCGATCAGGTTCGGGTTCATGAAGTGCCCGGTGCGCCGGGCCAGACGTTGCCGCACGGTGTCGGGGGAGACCACCAGGTGCGCGAACAGCACCTCGGTGTCGGCCCGGCGCAGCGCATCGCGGTAGCGGCGACGCAGTGCCGACACCGCCAGCACCGTCGATTCGCCGCGGGCGGCGTGGGTGTCGATCCAGCCCCGCACCGCGGCCAACCAGGGTTCCCGGTCGGCGTCGGTGAGGGCCACACCGGCGGTGAGTTTGCTGATGTTCTCGGCCGGATGCAGGTCGTCCCCGTCGATGAAGGGCCAACCGAGACGTTCGGCGACCCGGGCGGCGACGGTCGACTTGCCGACCCCGCTGACCCCCATCACGACCAGCGCGCGGGCCATCACAACCAACCGAGGATGGTGTGCCCGACCGCGTCGTCGGCGTTGCTGCCGATCACCGGGAACCCCAGGTCGGTCATCGTCGGGTCGTGGTCGGCCATCAGATGCGGGTGCCCGGCCCAGTGCAGCATGGCCAGGTCGTTGGGCATGTCGCCGAAAGCGGCCACCTGGGAGGCGTCGACGCCCAGCTCTTCGGCGTGGGTGGCCAGCGTCGTCGCCTTGGAGATGCCGGGCGCGCTGAGCTCC
>JAAYAO010000375.1 GCA_012719335.1 Propionibacterium sp.
CACCGGGCACAATGCTGGGATGAACCATCCACGTGTCGAAGCAGACCCGCACAATCCGGGGGCCTGGATGGTGCGACTCGGGCACGCCGACCACTCCTGGGTGAATCCGGATCGGCCCGATCTGTTGCTGTTCGACTATGTGCAACGCATCGCCGATGCGCTGGATGCCTGCGCCCCGGAGGGGGAACGGCTCCGGGTGGTGCACATCGGGGGCGCGGGGATGACCTTGCCGCGTTATGTCGCCGCGACCCGCCCCACCTCGGCCCAGATCGTGCTGGAACCCGACGTGGCGCTGATCGAGGAAGTGCGCGCCACCATTCCGCTGCCGAAGCACTCGGGCATCAAGGTGCGACCCATCGACGGACGAGCCGGGATCGCCGCGATGCCCGACGACTATGCCGACGTGGTGATCGTGGATGCCTTCGCCGGCACCCAGGTACCCGCCGAGCTCACCACCGTGGGTTTCTTCGGTGACCTGCGCCGGGTGTTGCGCGCGTCCGGAATGGCGATCGTGAACCTGACCGATCACCGCGATCTGCATTACACCCGCCGGGTGCTTGCCGGTGCCCGGGTGCTGTGGCCGAACGTCCTGCTCAGCGCCGAACCCGGCACCCTGAAGGGCAAACGTTTCGGCAATCTGCTGGTGTTCGCCGGTGCCACCGCACTCCCGGAAGCAGCCCTGCAACGCAAAGCGGCCTCGGCGGCCTTCCCATACCGGATCGTCTCGGGCCGCCACCTCGACCGGTTCGTCGGCACCGCCCGCCCATTCAGCGACATGGCACCCGAACCATCCCCGGAGCCTCCGTCGGGTTCCACCAGTTGGTTCTAGACCTGCTCGCATCCCCATTGCGGCGCCTCACCATCGTGCGACATCCGGGACGGCCACCGGATACCGTCAACGGGCTGGTTCGTGGAGGTGAGTGGGGCGGCTGCGACGGGATGGAGTTGGCTATCTCGTGCTTCCTCGATGACTGAATCCGCAAGCACTGGCCGAGCCGCGACCATTATGGCCTTGACACTCGTCAGGCTTGCGGAATCAGTCATGGCGGTTGCCCGGTGAGCGCCTTGCCCGGATCCAGTGTGGCGAATGCACTCCGCGGCCTCCTCAACCGACGTCGGCAGTCCCTCTCACGCTGGTTGAGCCGGATTCGCGCAGCGAATCCGTGTCGAAACCCCGTGCGTCGTCGCGCTCGGCTGGTCCGATGGGCACCTGCCGCAGTGTCAACGCCCGGCCGGGGCCGGGGAATCGTCGTCGTACCAGGCCGACGAGGTGGGCACCCAGACCAGAGCCAAGCAGATGCCGATGTGGGTCAGCGCGAAGGCCCACCACCACCAGTCACCGCGCAGCCACCAGATCGCGAACACCGCGGTGACCACACCCATGGCGGTGTACATCAACCGCATCGCGGCCTTGCGGTACAGCATCAGCACCGCCATCACGATCGCGGCGGTCGGCAACAACAGCAACGGGATGGCCAGCCCCTCACTCAGCCGGTGATGCGCGGTGGACATGATCCGGTACAGGCCACCGGCGGCGAGATCCTCGCTGTCCAGTACTCCGAGGCCGGTGGCCATGAACAACCAGGCGATCAGTACTGCGAAGATCCACTCGATCGACGCGACCACGGTCATCACGATGCTGACCGTCATCGCGATGGGGCGGTGCCGCGGCCGGGGCTGGGGGCGTGGCGGTGCCGGGGGTGGGTACGGTGCCGGACGTTGCGGCGGCAAGCCGCGCACCCGTACCTCGTCCGCATACCCCGGCACCGGGCGCTTCGCGCGCTGCCCGGGGGTGACCGGCAGGCGATGGCCGTCGGGCGGTCGCTGCTGGGGATGGGTCACCCGGTCAGTCTGCCATGCCGGCTCAGGACGTGCGGGCGCTATCAACGGCAGTTGAATCCAGCCGGGCGCAAAGGTGAAGGGGGTTTCGACACGGATTCGCTGCGCGAATCCGGCTCAACCAGCGTGGTGAGGAAGCGTGCCGACGTCGGTTGAGCGGCCGGGTGGTCAGCCGATGGGAGGGTGCTGTGGGTCGCCCATGACTGAAGTCTCGAGCATGGTGGGCGTCGAAGCCATATTGTCCGCGGCTCGTCCCGGGCTTGCGGTTTCAGTCATCGGGGGGTCAGGAGCGCTCGGCGTGAGTGGGCGGGCGGTGCTTCCACTGGTTTCGACGGGCGGCCACTGCGTGGCCTGCTCAACCGACGTGGAAGCCGATGGGAGGGTCTGTGGGTCACCCATGACTAAAGCCTCGAGCATGGCGGGCGCCGAAGCCATAGTGTCCGCGGCTCGTCCCGGGCGTGCGGTTTCAGCCATCAGGGGGTGAGCATCGGTGGAAGTCAACCGGTTGGGCTGTCACCGGGGGTTGCGGTGCGGATTCGCCGCCCGAATCCGGCTCGGCCGGCGTGACGATCTCACTCGCGCACTTGGAGTTCGCCGATCAGGTCTTGGGCGGGCTGGATGTACTGGTCGGCGTTCTCGGGGATGGAGGCGAAGTAGACCGCGGCCGCGCCGGGCTCGGTCTCGACGATCAGCACGATCACGTACTCGCGTTTGGCCTCGACCCCGGGAATGTCGAAGCCGAGCCAGGTCTCGATGATCCAGGCGTCGTGGCCGTCCACGGTGATCGCCTCGCTGCGCTGGTCATCGCGGGTGATGTCGGTGTCACCGTAGAAGGTGCCGGTGATGCAGTTCATCACCACATCGGCACCCTGTTCGGGCCCGAAGAAGCCGTCACCGGCCACCAGGTCGGCGACGAACACACCGGCCAACCAGGTCGGATCCTCCTCGATCACTATCTCCTGACGCATCGCGTCACGGCCGAAGGCGATCCGGTCCTCGGGCATCGGCGCGCTCCACGGCGAGCCCAGTTTCGGATACGACAACTGCCCGCCGTGGACGCGGCCGTCGTTCGGTTGCGGGGTGCGCGATTCCAACGGGGTGTCGTCGTGTGGACACACGTCCTGGGTCTGGTTGCCGCCACCGGCCCGGCCCCCGCCGTTGTCACCTCCGCGCAGCAGCCCGCTCACGCCCCAGACCACCGCTCCGATCACGGCCACCACCAGGACGAGCCCGAGGATCGGCCACAGCAACCTGCTCCGTCGCGGCTCACCGGGTCCGGTCGGGCCACCGCCGGGGCCACCGGGTGCGCCGGTGGGCGGGGGAGGGGTGCCGGTCGGGTTGTCGGTGGTGACCTGCGACCAGGTCTGCCCGTCCCAATACCGAAAACGCCCCGGGGTGCCGGCCGGGTCGGGAAACCATCCTGGTGCGCTCATGGGTCGAGGATAGATAGCCGAGGGGCCCGGTGCCCAGGATGCCGTCAGCGGGTGTGGTGCTGAACGATGTTGAGCACGTTTCCGTCGGGGGCGCGCACGAAGAACCGGCGCACGCCCCACTCCTCGTCGCAGAGCTGGTGCACGATCTCGAAGCCGCGGGCTTGTGCGTCGGCGTAGGCGGCGTCCACATCGTCAACCTTGATCGAGACCAGGGGACGTTCCGGCGCGGTGGCGTCGGTGGTGACCACCTGTAGGTGCGCGCCGGTCTCGGGTGAAGTGAAGCGGGCAACCCAACCGAGGTCGAACTCCTCCAGACTCAATCCCGGATAGTCGGCGTGGAAAGCGCGTGCCTCGTCGACGTCAGCGACGGGCAGATCGGCGATGATCTCGACAACGCGCATCGTTCCTCCTGAGGTTCGGTATCGCCGAACTACGACGAACCCGGCCGGTGCGACAGGGGTGCGAAGGGCAGCAACAGGAGGTGCCCGCACGTGGTCGGCCATGCGTTGATCGGAATCGGGGCCCTCGCCGGCGAGGGGTAGCATGGGCCGGGTCCCGCTACTGCCGAGAGGTGTGTATGTCCGAGCCAGGTTTGACCGGAGCCGGCGTGCCGGAGGCGTTCGCCCCGTTGGGCTTGACCTTCGACGACGTGCTGCTGGTGCCGCAGGAAACCGACGTGATCCCGTCCGAGGTCGACACCGAGACCCGGATCAGTCGCAACATCACGATGAAGGTGCCGCTGGTCAGCTCGGCGATGGACACCGTCACCGAGCACCGGATGGCCGTCGCGATGGCCCGCCAGGGCGGTATCGGCATCCTGCACCGCAACATGTCGATCGAACAGCAAGCGGGCATGGTCGACCAGGTGAAGCGCTCCGAGGCCGGCATGGTTGCCGCCCCGATCACGATCTCCCCGGACGCCACCCTGCGCGAGGTTGACGAGATGTGCGGCCGCTTCCGCATCTCGGGTGTGCCGGTGGTCGACGAGGACATGATGCTGCTCGGCATCATCACCAACCGCGACATGCGTTTCGAGTCCGACCCGGAGCGTCCGGTGCACGAGGTGATGACCCGGATGCCGTTGGTCACCGGCCCGGTCGGCATCAGCAGTGACGACGCCATGGCTCTGCTGGCCAAGCACAAGATCGAGAAGCTCCCGCTGGTGGACCAGCAGGGCCGGTTGCAGGGTCTGATCACACTGAAGGACTACGTCAAGGCCGACGAATACCCGCTGGCCACCAAGGACGAACAGGGACGCCTGCGGGTCGGTGCCGCGATCGGCTTCTACGGCGACGCCTGGGAGCGGGCGATGGCGCTGGTCGAGCAGGGCGTCGACCTGCTGGTCGTGGACACCGCGCACGGCCACTCCCGGGGTGAGATCGACATGATCCGCCAGCTGAAGGGTGAACCGGCGGCCAAGAACGTCGACATCATCGGCGGCAACGTCGCCTCCTACCAGGGGGCGAAGGCGCTGGTCGAGGCCGGCGCGGACGCGGTCAAGGTCGGCGTCGGGCCGGGCTCGATCTGCACCACCCGGGTGGTTGCCGGGGTCGGGGTGCCGCAGGTGACCGCGATCCACGCCGCTGCGGCGGCCTGCCGTCCGGCCGGGGTGCCGGTGATCGGTGACGGTGGCCTGCAGTACTCCGGTGACATCGCCAAGGCGCTGGTGGCCGGGGCCGACTCGGTGATGCTCGGCTCCCTGCTGGCCGGTTGTGAGGAATCGCCCGGCGAACTGGTGTTCATCAACGGCAAGCAGTACAAGTCGTACCGGGGGATGGGCTCGCTGGGCGCGATGGCCGCCCGCGGACGCACGTCCTACTCGAAGGACCGGTACTTCCAGGGTGATGTGACCAGTGATGACAAGATCATCGCCGAGGGCATCGAAGGGCAGGTCTCCTACCGGGGGCCGTTGTCGCAGGTCGCGTACCAACTGATCGGTGGGTTGCGCCAGTCGATGTTCTACACCGGGGCTCGCACGATCCCCGAACTGCACTCCCGGGGCCGCTTCACCCGCATCACCTCCGCGGGGCTGCGGGAATCCCACCCCCACGACATTCAAATGACCGTCGAAGCCCCCAACTACGCGGGCTGAGGAGCTATTCATGATTGACATCGGCAGATCCAAGCGTGCCGAGCGCGCCTTCTCGTTGGACGAGGTGGCGATCGTGCCGGCTCGGCGCACCCGCGGGCCCGAGGAAGTATCCCTGCAGTGGCAGATCGACGCCCAGTCGTTCGACCTGCCGATGGTCGCCGCACCGATGGACTCGATCATGTCCCCGGCCACCGCGATCGAGGTCGGACGCCTCGGCGGGCTGGGGGTGCTGAACCTCGAAGGCCTGTGGACCCGGTACGCCGATCCCGAACCGCTGCTGGAGGAACTGGCCGGCATCGAGGATTCGGTGGCCGCCACCACCCGGATGCAGGAGCTGTACCTCGAACCGATCCAGCCCGAGCTGATCACCGAACGGCTCAAGCAGATCCGCGACGCCGAGGTGCCGGTCGCCGGTGCCCTGTCGCCGCAGAACACCCAGGAATTCGCCGACGTGGTGGTGCGCGCGGCACCCGACTTCTTCGTGATCCGGGGCACCACGGTCTCGGCCGAGCACGTGTCGTCCCAGCACGAACCGTTGAACCTGAAGAAGTTCATCTACGACATCGAGGTGCCGGTGATGGTCGGTGGGGTCGCCACCTACACCGCCGCCCTGCACCTGATGCGCACCGGTGCCGCCGGTGTGCTGGTCGGTTTCGGCGGCGGTGCCACCCACACCACCCGCGACGTGCTCGGTATCGAGGTGCCGATGGCCACCGCGATCTCCGATGTCGCCGAGGCACGCCGCGACTACTTGGACGAGTCGGGCGGGCGCTATGTGCATGTGATCGCCGACGGCGCGGTCGGACGCTCCGGTGACATCGCCAAGGCGATCGCCTGCAGGGCGGACGCGGTGATGGTCGGCGCCCCGCTGGCCCGCGCCGCCGAGGCCCCGGGCCGTGGTTTCCACTGGGGTGCGGAGGCCTGGCACCCGAACCTGCCGCGCGGTGAGCGGGTCAAGTTCGAGTCGCTGGGCTCCTTGGAGGAGGTGCTGATCGGCCCGTCCCATGTGCCGGA
>JAAYAO010000376.1 GCA_012719335.1 Propionibacterium sp.
ACCATCGGGATGTCGGGAATCATCTGCTCGGCGATCGGCGGGTTGCCCTCGGGGTCGTTCCAGACGAACAGCACCCCGTCCTTGACCATGGTCGGCCAGGTCGCGGTGCGGGCGCGCAGCGGGACGCGGCGCGAGTAGGGGATCGAGGTGCACTTGCCCTCGCCGCTCCAGCGCCAGTCGTGGAAGGGGCAGGCGACCTCGTCGCCCTTGACCTCACCCTGGGACAGGTCGCCACCCATGTGCCGGCAGTAGGCATCGAGCACCTGGATGTCGCCCTTGGTGTCGGCCCAGATCACGAGCTTCTGGCCGAAGGCGTGCATGGTGTGCGGCTTGCCGTCGTTGAACTCCTTGGCCTGCCCCAGGCAGTGCCAGCCACGGGCGTAGCGCTGCGGGGTATCGCTGCTGGTTTCGATCTTGCGAACTTCGACGTCGGTCATGAAATTCCTCCGGTGTGACTGTGAAGTCGGGACCACTGCTGAATGTAGTCGACGGTATGCGGCTCCCGCCCGGGGTGCTGGATCCGCTCCCATTGACCGGAAGTGTCGATGCCCGTGTGGGTGGCGGATGCGGCAATCGTCTCAGCTCCGTCCCAATCTCCGGAACCCCCCACTTCCGCAGATAACCTTTGCTGGGTAAGGCTGTCCTCAACAGCGTGGACGGAGAGGTGCGCATGGTGAAGATGGTTGCCGAGCGACCCACGGCCGTGCCCGAATCCGCCGAGCAGCGCGCCCGGCGCAGTCGGATCCTGCGCGCCGCCACCCGATTGGCCACCAAACACGGGTTCGATGGGGTGCAGATGCACGACATCGCCAAGGAATCCGAGGTGGCGATCGCCACGCTGTACCGGTACTTCCCGTCCAAGACCCACCTGTACACCGCGGTGATGCGCGCCCAAGTCGACAGCCTGGCCCGCAACATGCCCGAGATCGACCCCGCCCTGACCCCGGGGGAGCGGGTCTCGGCCTACCTGCAACACGCCACCCTGGTGCTGATGGCGCGTCCGCTGTTGGCCGACGCCCTGACCCGGGCGAACTTCAGCGCCTCCCCGGACCAGGAATCGATCGATTCCGACTACTCCTTCCGGGCCCACCTGCTGCGGATCGCCGGAGTGGTCGAGCCCACCGACCAGGAGTGGCTGGTGGCCGGTCTGGTCAGCCGCTGTTGGTTCGGTGTGCTGGTGGCCCACCTGAACGGACGCAGCACCCAGCACGAGGCCCTCGAAGAACTGCGGGTGGCCAGCGAACTGTTGTTGGCGCGGATCTCGGGTGAGTGAATCCCCGCCGGCGTCCCCGTGAGTGGGAAGCCCGCCCCCCGACCGTCCCGGTAGGCAGTTGAATCGCCCCCATGCAGAGGTTCACCGAACGACGGGTACTGATCACCGGCGCGGCCTCCGGCATCGGCCGGGCCACCACGCTACGACTGGCCGAGGAGGGGGCGGAGATCTTCGCCCTCGACATGTCCGCGGAAGGCTTGGCCGAAACCGCTTCGTCGGTCGGTGACCCGACCCGGATCTCGACCCGGGTGGTCGACATCACCGACGCGGAGGCGGTCCGCGAAGCGGTCGCCGAGGCGATCGGCACGATGGGACACATCGATGTCCTGCTCAACATCGCGGGGATTCACATGATGACCCCGCTGCACCACCTCGATGTGGATGTGATGCGCAAGATGTTCGAGGTGAACGTCATCGGTACCGCGCTGATGTGCCGCGAAACCGTGCCGCACATGACCGAGGGCGGCGCGATCGTGTCGATGTCGTCGCTGTCGGTGCACGAGGGCAACCCCTACATGGGTGGCTACGCCGCCTCCAAGGGTGCGGTGCTGGCCTTCTCCCGCACCCTGGCCGCCGAGCTGCTGAGCCATCGGATCCGGGTGAACACGGTCTCCCCGGGTGGGGTGACCACCCCGATGACCCGGGCGGTGGCCGCGGAGTTCGCCACCACCGACATCGACCTGACCTACTACGTGCAGCCGAAACTGCACTTCGGCAGCGCCGAACCCGAGCAGGTCGCCTCGGTCATCGCCTTCCTGGCCTCCGACGACGCCTCGCACATCACCGGCAGCGACGTGCGCGTCGACGGCGGCTCACACATCAGCTGACACCCGTTCATCGAAGGGAACACACATATGGCACGGCAAGTTGTAGTCACCGGTGCGGCATCGGGGATCGGCAAGGCGGTCACCGAACTGCTGCGCGGCCAGGGACACGCCGTGGTCGGGGTGGATCTGCGCGGGGTCGAGGTCGAAGCCGACCTGTCCAAGCCCGAAGGGCGCCGCAAGGCGGTGGGCGAGGTGCTCGAGCTCACCGGCGGCAAGATCGACGCCGCCATTCTGAGCGCCGGGGTGAGCCGGCCCGAACCGATCACCGTGGCGATCAACTATTTCGGGGTGGTCGAGTTCGCCGAGGGCATCCACGAGGCACTCAAGGGCGGGGACGAGCCGCGGCTGGTGGTGATCTCGTCGTCGGTGGCCGGTACCCAGCCGTCCGACCCGGCCACCGTCGAGGCCTGCCTGGCCCATGACGAGGAGGCCGCGCTGAAGGCCGGTGCCGCCACCGTCGAGCTCGGCCTCGGGCAGCAGAACTACAACTCGTCCAAGAATGCGGTGGCCCAGTGGACCCGGCGCACCGCCCTGGAATGGGCCCGCGACGGCATCCCGGTGAACGCGATCGCCCCCGGTGTGGTGCTCAGCCCGATGGGTGCGGCGGTCGCGGGGGACCCGCGCTTCGCCGAGGCCCTGGAGCGGGCCCAACCGACCCCGCTGTACGGGCACGCCCAGCCGGCCGACATCGCCCCGCTGATCGCCTTCTTCGCCTCGGCGGAGAACAACATCTGCACCGGTCAGGTGATCTACGCCGACCGTGGCGTGGAGGTGTCGCTGCGCCCGCAGGACCTGGTCTGACCCGCAGCACCCGAAAAGGGGGCCCGCTCGGAATCCGGGCGGGCCCCCTTTTCGGGTCCTCACAGGGGGTACTGCTGCTTCAGGTCGGATGAGCTGGGTCAGCGAGCCTGCAGGTTCTGCACCCCGGTGTCGTCCAGCTTGGCCAGCGAGTACGCGGCGAAGGTCTGGTAGGGGCTGCGCTCGGCGAAGTAGGGCGCGAACTGCTCGGCGAGCTCGTCCACGGTGAACACCTCACCGGCGGCGTCGAAGCGCTTCTCGACCTCGGCCGGCTTCAGCAGGGCGACGAACTTGCCGTACACCACGAACAACTGGCCGTTGACCTTCTGCGAGGCCGGGGAGGCCAGGTAGGCGACGAAGTCGGCAACCCGGTCGGGGGACAGGATGTCGGTGGCGTTGGCGTTCGGGTCCTCGGCGAACACGTGCGAGGTCATCTCGGTGCGCGCGCGGGGGGCGATCACGTTGGCGGTGACGCCGTACTTGGCCAGCGCCTGCGAGGTCGACAGGGTCAGGGCGGTGATGCCCGCCTTGGCCGCGGAGTAGTTCGGCTGGCCACCGGAGCCGAACAGGCCGGCCTCGGAGGAGGTGTTGATCACGCGGCCGAAGATCTTCTGATCGCCGGCGGCCTTGCCCTTGGCCCGCCAGTACTTGGCGGCGTGGGTGCTGGTGGCGGCGTGCCCCTTCAGGTGCACCCGGATCACGTCGTCCCACATCTGCTCGGTCATGTTGAACAGCACGGTGTCGCGCAGCACGCCGGCGTTGTTCACCAGAATGTCGAGGCTGCCCCAGGTGTCGACGGCGGCGTTGACCAGGTCCTCGGCCAGCTTCCAGTCGCTGACATCGCCCTTGACCGCGATCGCGTCGCGACCCAGCGCCTTGATCTCGGCGACCACCTCGTCGGCCTTCTCGCCGATGTCGTTGACCACGACATTGGCGCCCTGCCGGGCCAGGGCCAGGGCCTCGCTGCGACCGAGACCGGCGCCCGCGCCGGTGACGACGGCTGCCTTGCCGTCCAGGGAGGTTTCGTTGCTCATGGATTCTCCTGATGTTTCTGGGCAGGGGGGTGACTACGAGGCGGACGTTACGCCGCGGTGCGGCCCGCGCCGTACCCGCGATCCGGCTGGCTGGGACGGGCGGCCGACCCGACACCGGGTGTTCCATTCAATGGACGGTATTACTTGATCGGGGTCATGCAATATGTAGCTTCCGTCACACCTTTTCGAGCGGAGGACGAGATGGATTACGAAGCAGCATTCGCCCGGGTCGGCGAGGCCGTGAGCGGCGCGAACCCCTTGGAAGCCCGGGAACTGGCCACCGGTTTCTCGTGGAGCGAGATCCCGCGATGGCACGACGGGGCGCTCTGGTTCAGCGATATGTACAACCACTGCATCCTGCGGCTGGCCGAGGACGGCAGCACCGAGAAGCGGGTGGACGCCGCCGGGCGGATCGCCCTGGCGCCCGAAGCCGGCGGTGGGGACAAGCCCGGGGAGGAGATCGTGCTCGGCGGGATGGGCTGGCTGCCCGACGGCCGGCTGATCACCAACTCGATGCACGAACGCGTGGTGCTGACCGGGTCGGGCACCGACCTGACGGTGTACGCCGACCTGCGCGAACTCGCCAAGAGCTCGCTCAACGACATGGTCGTCGATGCCGACGGACGCGCCTACATCACCCAATTGGGCTACGACCTGTTCGTCGGGGAGACCCCCGACACCGCGCCCCTGCTGGCGGTGGAACCCGACGGCACGGCCCGCCGGGCCGACGAGGCGGGCGAGTTCGCCGGCGCGAACGGCATCACCATCACCGCCGACGGCTCCCGGCTGATTCTGGCCGAGGTGGACGCTAACCAGATCACCGTGCTGGACCGGGCCGCCGACGGCACGCTGAGCAACCGGCGCACCTTCGCCCCCACCCCCTGGCTGCCCGACGGCATCTGCCTGGACGAACAGGGTGGGGTCTGGGCCGGGATGCCCGGCTGCGGGTACGTCGGACGATTCGTCGAGGGCGGGCGGATGACCGACGCGATCGCGCTGCCGATGGACCGGGCGATGGGCACCGCGGTCGTGCTGGGCGGTGCGAACCGCAGCACCCTGTACATCGCCTGCGGCATGGAGGTCTTCGACCGGGCCAAGTCACGCGACGAGGGCCTGGGCAGCATCTGGGCCGCCGACACCCCCTACACCGCCGGCGACAGCCGTCCCTGATCGGAAGGAACACCGAGATGAGCACCCTTGATTTCACCGGCCGCAGCATCATCGTGACCGGCGCCGGTCGCGGCATCGGCCGCGAGTACGTCCGATTGCTGGCCGGGCGCGGGGCGAAGGTCGCCGTCGTCGACCCGGGCGCCACCGCCGACGGAGCGGGCCTGGCCGGGGACGACCCGGCCGGCGAGGTTGCCGACGAAGCCACCGCCGCCGGTGGCACCGCGGTGGCGATCCGCGAATCGGTCGCCACCGAGGACGGCGCACGGCGGATCGTGGAACAGACCGTCGAGGCCTTCGGCGGGGTGGACGCGGTGATCAACAACGCCGGCGTGCTGCACCTGGCCGACTTCGAGCAACTCGGGCAGGAGGAATACCAGCGTCACCTGGACGTGCACTTCTTCGGCTCGGTGTGGCTGGCCAAGGCCGCCTGGTCGGCGCTGCGCGCCTCCGGCACCGGACGGATCGTGAACACGATCTCCGCCGCCATGCTCGGCAACCCGCAGATGGCCCATTACGGCAGCTCCAAGGGCGCGGTCTTCGGGCTGACCCGCAACCTGGCCATCGAGGGGCTGGCCGACGGCATTTTGGTCAACGCGGTCGCCCCCGGCGCCGGTGGCACCCGGCTGATGGAGGCCTCGGTCGCCTCCCTGCCCGAGGAGATCGTCGAGTACATGAAGACCTCCCTGTTGCCCGAACTGGTCGCCCCGGTCGGCGCCTACCTCGCCCATCAGCAGGCCCGGGTCACCGGTGAGGTCTTCAACGTGGCCGGCGGTTTCGTGAACCGGATGGCGATCGTGAACTCCGGTGGTTTCCACAGCCCCGACCTGTCGGTCGAGGACGTCGCGGACAACTTCGAGCAGATCATGACGATGCCGGAGGGCTCGCAGGTGCAGGCCGTACCGCAGCCGGGTGAGACCGGAGGTGCGGCATGACCGAGGCGACCGTGCCCGCGGGCACCGAATACCCCTTCGCCCCGATGCCACACACCGAGGCGATCGAGCAGTACAAGCGGATCGCGGCCGATCGTCCGATGACCAGGATGACGATGCCCTTCGGTGGGGACGTCTGGGTGATCCACCGCAACCAGGCCGCCCGTGACATGTTGGGCGACCCCCGCTTCGTCCGGGAACCCTTCCGCACCGGGGAACGGGCGGTGCCGTACTTCGTGGAGTTCCCGGACTTCCTGAAGGCCACCGTCCAGTTCGCCGACCCGCCCGAACACACCAAACTGCGCCGTCTGGTGCAGAAGGCGATCACCCCCCGGTCGGTGAACGCGATGCGCGATTCGGCGGTGGCCTTCGCCAACGAACTGATCGACGCGATGGTCGCCAAGGGGCCGCCGGCCAACCTGGTGCACGATTACGCGATCGCCTTGCCGATCCAGATGCTCAGCAACCTGCTCGGGGTGCCGCCGGAGGATCGGGAGAAGTTCGAGAAGTGGAGTCACTCCACCCTGTCGGTGGCCGGGATGACCGAGGACGAGATCGCCGCCAACATGATGGAACTGGCGATCTACATGAGTGGGCTGATCGCCCAGCGCCGGGCCGAACCCCGCGACGACCTGCTCAGTGCCCTGGCCGCGGCCCGGGACAAGGACGACACCCTCACTGACGACGAGATTCTGACGATGGCGATCCTGCTGATCGTCGGCGGCTTCGACAACACCGCGAACTTCATCACCATCGGCATCCTGTCGCTGCTGCGCAACGACGACCAGCGTGAGCTCTTCCTCTCCGACATCGACGGGCTGGCGGCAACCGCCGCCGAGGAGGTGCTGCGGCACGGCCGGATGCAGATGGGCCTGCCGGTGGCCGGTGGCGGTGGACTGGTGCCCTTCGTGGCCACCGAGGACGTGGAGATCGATGGTCGGGTGATCGCCGCCGGGGAAGCGGTGCTGGTCGACCCGAGCGCCGCCGGGCACGACCCGCAGGCGGTGGAGACCCCGGAACGGATGGACATCACCCGGCAGAACAACCCCCACCTGACGCTGAGCTACGGGGTGCACCACTGCCTGGGGGCACCGCTGGCCCGGATGGAACTGCAGGTCGGCCTGTCGGAGATCTTCCGTCGGCTGCCCGGCCTGAAATCCGAGGGCCCGGCCGAGATCGACATGAACAACCTGACCCAGCCGGTGACCAACCTGCCGGTCAGTTGGTGAGAGGAGAACCATGACCACGACGACCGTGCACTACCGCACACCCACCGGGGAGGTGCACAGCATCGAGGGGACGGTGGGTGATTCGGTGATGGTCACCGCGGTGCGCAACGGCGTCACCGGCATCGTCGGCCAGTGCGGCGGCAACCTGTCCTGCGCGACCTGCCACGTGTACCTGGCCGAGGACGAACTGCCCCGCTACCCGGAGATGGACGAAATGGAGGACGAGATGCTCGACTGCACCGCAGCCGACCGGGAGGACAACTCACGGCTCTCCTGCCAGCTCGACCTGCGTGCGGGGGAGGAACTGCACGTCACGATCCCCGACGCCCAACAATGAGCGGGGCCGAGCGGTTGCTGGTGGTCGGGGCCGGGCAGGCGGCCGCCGACCTGGTCACCGGCCTGGTCGAGGCCGGCTACCCGGGCCGGATCACCGTGGTGGGGGCCGAACCGCACCCGCCCTACCAGCGGCCGCCGCTGTCCAAGGGGTACCTCGACGACGGCGTTGCCGAGGTCACGTTGCGCGCCGAGCACTACTACGCCGAGCACGGCGTGCACATGATGCTCGGAGACCCGGTGGTCGCGCTGACCCCCGGCCGGGACGGATCGGGTACGGCCCGGTGCGCCTCGGGCGGGGTGGTCGAGTACGACCGTCTGGTGTTGGCCACCGGGGCCGTGCCCCGGCGTCCGGCCGAACTCGACGGGGTGGCCGGGGTGCACGTGTTGCGCACCATCGAGGATGCCGACGGGTTGCGACCCGAACTGCGACCGGGCCGGCACCTGGTGGTGCTCGGGGCCGGTTTCGTCGGCCTCGAGGTGGCCGCGGCGGCCCGCGGCCTGGGCTGCACGGTGACCGTGGTGGAGGTCGCCGACCGGATTCTCGGTCGGGTGCTCGACCCGGTGCTGGCCGAACACGTTGCCGGGCTGCACCGGGCCGACGGCATCACCGTGCACACCGGCCGGACGGTCGCCGAATGGTTGATCGCCGACGGTCGGGTGCGCGGCGTCCGCTTGGGCGATGGCACCGAGATCGGGTTGGACGTGCTGGTGCTCGGCATCGGGGCCGCACCGTGCACCGGCCCGGCCCGCTCCCTGGGGTTGCGCTGTGACCCCGGGGTGCTGGTCGACGCCGGTCAGGTCGCCTCCGACGGGCACACCCTGGCGATCGGGGACTGCGCCGACGGCCCGGACCGATCCCCGGCCGGTGACCCGACCCGTCGCGTCCGGCTGGAAAGCGTCGATCACGCCGCCAGCAGCGCCCGGGTGGCGGTGGCCACCCTGCTGGGTCGAGAGGTGCCCGCGGTGCCACCGCCCTGGTTCTGGTCCGATCAGGGCCGGGTGCGGATCCAGGTGGTCGGCCTGCCCCGGCCCGGCGACCGGGCGGTGCTGCGCCGGCCCGGCGACGCCGATGCCCTGGTGGTCGGTCACTTCCGGCACGGGCAGCTGGTGGCGGTCGGTGCGGTGAACGCTCCCGGCGACTTCATGGGGTTGCGCAAGGCGCTCACCCACCGGGTGCCGATCACCCCCGACGAACTCCGCGACCCGCAGCTGAGACCGGCGAAGCTGGTCGCTCAACGGCTCCGGTCGAGGAAGTCCAACGCCGCCACGTAACGCTGCATCAGCACGGTCCACCGGCGGCGCCGCGCCGCGGTCAGCCCCGGCAGGGTGCTGTGAAAGAGCTGGAGCTGGGTGTCGGCGACCAGCCGGACGAACTCGGCCCCGGCATCGGTGGGGGCCACCACCCGGCGTCGCCGATCGTCCGGCGCCGGGGTGTGGGTGACGTACTGCCACTCGGCCAAGAAGGTGAGCCGACGGCTGGCCAGGGACCGATCCACCCCCTGCTCGCGGGCCACCTCCGAGACGGTCATCGGGCCGTGGGCGACCAACGAACGCAGCGCCAGGAAGGCGGGCTGGCGGATCGGCGAGCCCAGATAGGCCAACAGATCGTCGAAACCCTGCGACTGACCGATCCAGGTCACCCCGGCCACGATCGCCCGTCCGGCGGCCCGTTCGGCGGGTGGCAGGTCACGGCCCACCAGGGCGTCCCAGCGGTCGTCGATCGACAACACCGGCTGGTCGGGCAGCGCCCGGTGCAGGCAGGACACCAACAGGGTCAGGCACTCGGCCAACTCGGCGACATCCTCGGCGACCCACCCGCTCAGCGCGTCCCGGTGCACCGACGACCACAGCATCAGCCAGGCGTCCAAGCCGGCGGCCGTCGCCGGGGTGAGGGTGACCAGGGTGCGCCGGCCGTCGTCGGGATCGGGGGAGCGCAGCACCCGTCCACCGGTCACCAGCCGGGCGACCTGCCGGCTGGCCTGGGCGAGGTCGATCGCCAGCGCGTCGGCGATGCGGGAAATCGGCACCGGGCCCTGACCGCTCAGGAACTCGACCATCCGGATGTCGGCCTGACCCAGCGCCATGCCCGTGGCCGTGGCGAACTGGTCGGTGTGCAGGGGGCTGTTGGCCAGAACCGCGATGCCGTTGATCCAGGCCAACGCCGTCCGCTCCAACTCGTGAACCACTGTTCCCCATCCATCCACTCTCAGGTCGGTAATCCTGCCATGCCCGCCGGTCCGGTTGGTTGGGACCACCGATGGGGGATTCCGGCGCCGGAGGCCTACCGTCGCGATGTGACCCTGAACCTCGCCAGCTTGTACGAGGCCGTCGCCGCGGCCGTCCCCGACCGTGTCGCGTTGATCTGCGAGGACGTGGAACTGACCTATGCAGACCTGGATCGCCGGGCCAACCGGGTCGCCAACCACCTGATCGCCGCCGGCATCGCCCCGGGGGAACACATCGGCCTGCACGCCCAGAACAGCCTGGCCTACGTCGAATCGCTGCTCGGGGTGTTGAAGGCCCGGGCGGTGCCGATCAACATCAACTACCGCTACACCGGGCACGAGCTGGAGTACCTGTTCTCCGACGCCGACCTGGTGGCCGTGGTCGCCTCCGGGGCCTACGCCCCGTGGAGCGCCGAGCTGAAGCCGCGGCTGCCGAAACTGCGGCACGTCCTGGTGATCGGGGACGAACACGGCACCGCCGCCGACACCGAGTGGCCGCAGGGGGTGACCGGTGTCGACTACGAGAGTGCGCTGGCCGCGGTGGACGACACCGCCCCGCTGGTGGACGAACGCTCCGACGACGATCTGATCGTGCTGTACACCGGCGGCACCACCGGCATGCCGAAGGGGGTGGTGTGGCGGCACGAGGACTTCTTCTTCGCCGCCCTGGCCGGTGGCAACCGGTACGGCCCCCCGCACCAGAGCAGCGAGGCGCTGGTCGCCGCCGCGGTGGAGCGCACCGAACAACTGGTCAACATGGTCTCGGCGCCGCTGATGCACGGCGCGGCGATGTACGCCCTGTTGACGGCCTTCTACATGGGTTCGAAGATCGTGCTGTTGCCCCGATTCGACGCGGTGGACGTGCTGCGCCGGATCGACCGGCACGGGGTGAACGTGGTGCAACTGGTCGGTGACGCCACCGCCCGGCCGATCGTGGACGCCCTGCGGGAACGCCCCGGCGAGTTCGACCTCTCCTCGGTGCGGGTGCTGGGTTCGGGTGGGGCGATCCTGTCGCCCTCGGTGCAGGACGAGTTGCGCGCCGAGTTCCCCGACGCCCGGGTGGCCACCACCTTCGGCTCATCGGAGTCGGGCACCGACGGCGCCCTGGTGATGGCCACCGACGGCACGATGCGGATGCCGGCCGGGCCCAACGTGTCGGTGCTGGACGACAACCTGGTGCCGGTCGAGCCGGGTTCGGGCGAACTCGGCTTCGTCGCCCGCCGCGGCCACGTGCCGCTGTGCTACTACAACGCCCCCGAGAAGTCGGCCGCGACCTTCCCGGTGATCGACGGGGTGCGGTGGTCGATCCTGGGTGACCTGGCCGAGGTGGACGAGAACGGCACCATCATCATTCACGGCCGCGGTTCGGGCACGATCAACTCCGGCGGCGAGAAGGTCTTCCCCGAGGAGGTC
>JAAYAO010000377.1 GCA_012719335.1 Propionibacterium sp.
CCCTGTCCTGGACCGGCTCTTCGCCCCTGACGGCCCGTTCGTGAACTGCCTGGGCCCCGCCGGGCACCGTCCGAAAGACTCCTGACTTCAGGTCTTCCGCAAACGGACCCGGCGGACCCGGTGGTCTTCTCCTTTGAAGAGGACCAGGGTCGCGCGCGGCCGGGTGGGGATGATGTTCTCCACCAGGTTGACCTCGTTGATGGTGTGCCAGGTGTGCATCGCGAATTCTTTGGCTTCTTCCTCAGAAGCGGACGTCGCCATCGCGTGGAAGTAGGAGCGCGGGTCCTCGAACGCGGTGCGGCGCAGTTCCAGGAACCGGTTCAGATACCACGACCGGATGTGCTCCACGCGGGCGTCCACGTAGAGGGAGAAGTCGAAGAAGTCGGCCAGCGCCAGCCGCCCAGGCGGAGGCGGCTGAAGCACGTTGATGCCCTCCACGATGAGGATGTCGGGCCGGTGCACGATCTGCGTCTCGCCAGGCAGGATGTCGTAGGCCAGGTGCGAGTAGACGGGGATCTCCATCTTGTCCGCTCCGGCCTTCATCTCTGAGACGAACCGGAGGAGAGCGCGCCGGTCGTAGCTTTCCGGGAAGCCCTTCCGGTTCATGATCCCGCGCTCCTCCAGCACCGCGTTGGGGTAGAGGAAGTTGTCGGTGCTGACCAGTTCGACGTGGGGATGGTCCGGCCACTGCGACAAGAGTGTCCGCAGCAGCCTGGCTGTCGTGGACTTGCCGACGGCTACGCTCCCCGCTACTCCGATGACGAACGGGGTGGGACGGTCGCTTTCCCCGAGGAAGTCCCGCACCGCCGCGTGCCGCTGCCGGGTCGCTTTGACATACAAGTTGAGCAGTCGGGAGAGCGGCAGGTAGATGTCCCGGACTTCGTCCAGCGACGTGGGGTCCGCGGTACCGCGGAGCTTCTCCAGTTCCGCTTCCGTCAGCGACAGCGGAGTCGCCGCCCGCAACTCGGCCCATGCTTGGCGGTCGAGTTCCACGTACGGCGTCAAAAAGCCGTTTTTCGTCGCGTGAGACACGTCTGCTCACCCTAGACGAACGGGATTCGGTACCTGTGGGGCACCCCGCCTCTTCACGCGTTCAGGCCCCTGACCATGGGTGGCACGGTGCGCCGGTGGAGCTTCCCCGGCCCCCTGCACCGCTGCGCAGTCCTGGCATAGGACTCTTCCGACAGTATGGGGCGGTGCTGTTCCCGTCCCGGCAGGGGGAAGGCTGCCCCTGCCCTGCAGACGCCGCGACACGCATTCCTCGCCTCTTTCGCTGTGTGGCCTGGCCGAGGATTCCGGGCGCCTCCCCGCAGCGTCCCCTCCCGATGTCCGCGGTGTTTTCCAGGGAGGTGCGGGACCCCCGGCTGAAAACCCGGTGTGAGAAGTCAGACGCTTTCCTGAGGCAACCACGGCAAACCCGCGGGGCCCGACCTGCGCCAGACCGGCGGGCTGGAGCACTGGTCTATACCGCTACCTGCGAAAATCATGCAAAGACAGGACCGCTGCTCCTCTCTTTCTCCCCCTTTTTTGGTTACTCTGACGCTCATGTGTGGAATCGTTGGCTACGTCGGGCCGAAACCGGCGCTGGAAGTCGTCGTCGAAGGTCTGGCCAGGCTTGAGTACCGGGGATACGACTCCGCGGGAGTTGCAGTGCTCAGTGACGGCAAACTCCAGACGGAGAAACGGGCCGGCAAGCTGGCGAACCTGCGGGCCGCGCTGCAAGCCAATCCGCGTTCCGCCGACGGCATCGGCATCGGCCACACCCGCTGGGCCACCCACGGTGCGCCCACCGACGGCAACGCCCACCCCCACGTAGACGAGATGAACCGTGTGGCGGTGGTCCACAACGGCATCATCGAGAACTTCGCGCAACTGCGGATGGAGTTGGAGGAGCGTGGCTGCAAGTTCCGCTCCGAAACCGACACCGAAGTCGTCGCCCACATGCTCAGCGAGCAGCTCACTGAGCACAACGGCGACCTTGGTGCGGCTATGCGCCCGGTGTGCCGCCGTCTTGAGGGCGCCTTCACCCTGGTCGCGATCTCCGAAGACGACCCGGGACTGGTGGTAGCCGCGCGCCGCAACTCCCCGCTGGTCGTCGGCCGTGGCAACGGAGAGAACTTCCTTGCCAGCGACGTGGCCGCGTTCATCGCGCACACCCGCGACGCCATCGAACTGGGCCAGGACCAGGTCGTCACGATCACCGCCGACTCCCACTCGATCACCGACTTCGACGGCAACCCGTCCGAGGGCAAGGAGTTCCGGGTGATGTGGGACGCCGCGGCCGCCGAGAAGGGCGGCTACCCGTCCTTCATGGAGAAGGAGATCCACGAACAACCCGCCGCGATCGACCAGACCCTGATGGGTCGCCTGGACACCGCCGGACGGCTGGTGCTGGACGAGCTGAACATCGACGAGTCGGTGCTGCGCTCGGTCGACAAGATCGTGGTGGTCGCCTGCGGCACCGCCTACCACTCCGGGCTGGTGGCCAAGTACGCGATCGAGCACTGGTGCCGGATCCCGACCGAGGTCGAACTGGCCCACGAGTTCCGTTACCGCGATCCGATCGTGAACGAGAAGACGCTGGTGGTGTCGCTGTCGCAATCCGGCGAGACGATGGACACCATCATGGCGGTGCGCCACGCCCGCGAGCAGGGCGCCAAGACCGTGGCGATCTGCAACACCAACGGCTCGACCATCCCGCGCGAATCGGATGCGGTGATCTACACCCACGCCGGCCCGGAGATCGCCGTTGCCTCCACCAAGGCCTTCCTGAGCCAGATCGCGGCCGCCTACCTGCTGGGCCTGTACCTGGCCCAGTTGCGGGGCAACAAGTTCGCCGACGAGGTGGCCGACATCCTGGCCGAGTTGAACACGATGGGTGCCAAGATTCAGCAGGTGCTGGACGGGGCCGCCGAGATCAAGGCCTTCGGCACCAGCATGGCCGACGCGACCTCGGTGCTGTTCCTGGGCCGTCACGTCGGTTTCCCGGTGGCGTTGGAAGGCGCGTTGAAGCTCAAGGAGATCGCCTACATCCACGCCGAGGGGTTCGCCGCCGGTGAGCTGAAGCACGGCCCGATCGCGCTGATCGAACCCGGTCAGCCGGTGTTCGTGGTGGTGCCCTCCCGGCGTGGCCGGGATTCCCTGCACGCCAAGATCGTGTCGAACATTCAGGAGATCCGGGCCCGCGGTGCGGTGACGATCTGCATCGCCGAGGAGGGTGACGAGGCGGTCACCCCCTACGCCGATCACGTGATCCGGGTGCCGCAGAGCCCGACCCTGCTGGCGCCGCTGCTGACCACCGTGCCGCTGCAACTGTTCGCCTGCGCGATGGCCGAGGCGAAGGGGTACGACGTCGACCAGCCGCGCAACCTCGCCAAGTCCGTGACCGTGGAGTGATGCCGACCAACTCCGACGAGCCGTCCGTCGACCCCGA
>JAAYAO010000378.1 GCA_012719335.1 Propionibacterium sp.
GGCCAGCGAGGTGCGGATCCAGGCCAGATAGGTGCGTTCGTTGGCGAGGGTGAACCGCGGATCGGGTTCGGTGCCGGTGGAGTACACCGACTTCGGGAAGCGCTCACGGGCCATGGACAGCAGCGTAGTGCGTGCCGGGCCGGGCGCCCGGGGGCTGTTCGGCAACCGATTCCCGTTGGGCGGCAAGGATCGTTGACAGCGGGGTCGGGGCCTTCCTAGGTTCGCCGGGATGTCGACACGGGGGAGCCGATGGATTTCGACCTGAATCCCGATCAACGCGAGTGGCTGGCCGAGGTCCGGGCCTTCCTGGCCGAGAACGTGACCGATGCGCTGCGCGCCGAACTGGCCGAACACGACCTGGAGTACCCCGACGGTGAGCTGGCCGCCTTCCGCCGCAAGGTCGGGGAGTTGGGCTGGTTCGGGCTGAACTGGCCGGTCGAATACGGCGGCCTCGGGCTCAGCCCGATCCATCAGCACCTGCTGGTCAGCGAGTTCGAGTACTGGGGTGTGCCCGGCCCCGACCTCACGGTCACCTCGGTCGCACCGATGATCATGCGGCACGGCACCGAACGGAACAAGGCCGAGTTCCTGCCCCCGATCGCCCGCGGCGAGATGATCTGCGCGGTCGGCTACTCCGAACCCGACGCCGGCACCGACCTGGCGTCCCTGCGCACCCGGGCCGTCCGGGACGGGGACGAGTGGGTGATCACCGGCCAGAAGATCTGGAACAGCGGGGCGCAGCGATCGACCCACGAATGGTTGTGCGTGCGCACCGACCCCGATGCCCCCAAACACAAGGGCATCTCGGTGATCATCGTCCCGATCGACGCCCCCGGGGTGGAGATCAGGCCGATCCACGCCTGGTCGGACTACCGCACCAACGCCGCCTTCTTCGATCAGGTGCGGGTGCCGGTGACCAACCTGATCGGGGAAGAGAACAAGGGTTGGCAGTACATCACCGGAGCCCTGGATCTGGAACGCGGGGCGCTGACCAACGCCGGCGACCTGCGCCGCGCGGTGGACGACCTGCTCGCCCTGGCCCGCGAACCCCGCAGCGACGGACGGATCCCCGCCGACGACCCGGTGACCGTCCGGGCCCTGATGGATCTCGAAGCCGACGTCGAGGTCGCCCGGGTGATGGGCTACGAGGCCGCGTCCCTGCTCGACGACGGCACCATCCCCAGCGTCGAGGTGAGCACCGAGAAGATCTTCACCTCCGAACTGCGGCAACGGATCGCCGACGTGGCGGTGCGGATTCTCGGCCCGGACGGGCTGCTGGCCGGCCACGGTGCCCACGCCCCGGCCGGGGCCCGCTTCGAACGCCTCTATCGGATCGCCCCGCTGCTGCGCTTCGGTGCGGGAACCAACGAAGTGCTGCGCGATGTGATCGCCCAACGCGGCCACGGCCTGGTCAGGAGCGGACGATGAAGCTGGTCGAAACAAGCGAGGAACGCGACTGGCGGAGGGTGCTGCGCAGCCTGTTCGGCACCCACTGCCCACCCGAACTGGTGCGCGAACAGGCCGACCCCGGGGCGGCCCGTCCCGAAGCCCTGTGGCGGGAACTGACCAAGGTGGGGGTGTTCGAACTCGCCACCGACGACCAACACCTCGACGGCATCGGCCGTTCACTGGACGCACTGGGCGTGCTGGCCGAGGAAGCCGGCCGGGTGTTGTGCCCCGACATCGTGGGTAGCACCGTGCTGTTCGGGCTCGCCGCCCAGTACCTGGTGGCTCCCGATGACCTGCTGCACCGGGTCGGCGACGGGGAACTCGCCGCCACCTGTGCGCTGTGGCAGCCCGGGGACGCCCACCGGTTGGCCCCACTGACCGCCGAACCCGACCCCGACGGCGGCTGGGTGCTCAGCGGCGAACTGCACCACGTGCCCGCCGCCGGGCAGGCCGAACTGGTGCTGGTGGCCGCCGCGACCGGCACCGACACCGACCCGGCGCGCACCCTGATCACCGCCCTGCCACTGGCCGCGGCCGAGATCACCACCCTGGACGCGATGGGCGGGTCCAGCCGGCGAGTGCGCTTCGACCGGGTGTCGGTGCGCGAGGCCGACATCTGGGCCTACGCCGACACCGACCGGCTGCGCCTGCTCGCCCACGCCGGCCTGGCCCTGCAGGCCCGCGAGATCGCCGGCGGCTGCAGTGCGGTGCTGGAACGCACCGTCGCCTACGTCGCCGAGCGGGAACAGTTCGGCCGGGCGATCGGCACCTTCCAGGCCGTCCAACACCACATCGCCGACATGCACATCGCCACCGCCGCCACCCGACTGGCCGCCGCCCGCGCCACCTTCTGGGTCGGCCGCGGCGAACTGGCCTCCCACGAGGTCGCCACCGCCACGATGAAGAGTTCGGACGCCTACCCC
Source organism: Propionibacterium sp. (assembly GCA_012719335.1). GTDB lineage: Bacteria > Actinomycetota > Actinomycetes > Propionibacteriales > Propionibacteriaceae > JAAYAO01. The sequence goes on from JAAYAO010000378.1 coordinate 2,373, forward strand.
TTCGTCACCCTCACCGCCCACCAACTGCACGGCGGGATGGGGTACGTGCGGGAGGCCGACCTGCACCTGTGGTCGGAACGGGCCGTGGTGTTGCGGGCCCGCGGTGGGGACGCGGACGTGGCGGCCGGCTGGCTCGCCGAGGAGGTCGGCCTGTGACCGGGGTGCTGAGTGGGCTGCGGATCATCGACCTGAGCCGCTGGACGTCCGGGGAGTACGCCACGAAACTCTTCGCCGACCTGGGGGCGGAGGTGATCAAGGTCGAGAAACCGGGGGAGGGGTCGCTGACCCGGCGGTGGGGGCCGTTCCCCGGTGACGAACCACACCCCGAACGCAGCGCCCTGTTTCTGCACCTGAACACCAACAAACGATCGATCGCCCTCGATCTGACGGTGGCCGATGACCGTGCGGTGCTGCTCGACCTGGTGCGCGGGGCCGATGCGCTGGTCGAGTCCTTCCGGCCGGGTCACTTGGAGGAACTCGGTCTCGGGCCCGACGTCCTGCGTGAGGCGAACCCCCGCCTGGTGATCACCCGGATCAGCGCCTTCGGGCAGACCGGGCCGAACCGGCAGCGGGCCGCGTCCGGCATCACCATCCAGGCCGCC
>JAAYAO010000379.1 GCA_012719335.1 Propionibacterium sp.
ACTGGCCAACGTCAGGTCAGCCACCACGTGCAGACTGTGTCCGCCCCCGGCCGCCCAGCCGTTCACCAACGCGATGACCACCTTCGGCATGAACCGAATCAGCCGCTGCACCTCCAGAATGTGCAACCGGCCGAGCTGGGCGGGGTCGACCGTTTCGGCCGATTCCCCGTCGGCGTACTGGTAGCCGGCCCGACCCCGGATCCGCTGATCGCCGCCGGAGCAGAAGGCCCAGCCACCGTCCTTGGGGGACGGCCCGTTGCCGGTCAGCAGTACGCATCCGACATCGGAGGTCATCCGGGCGTGATCGAGGGCCCGGTACAACTCGTCGACGGTGTGCGGACGGAAGGCGTTGCGCACTTCGGGACGATCGAAGGCGATCCGCACCACGCCGGCGTCCACCGCCCGGTGGTAGGTGATGTCGCTGAATTCGAAGCCCGCTACGGGCTGCCACACGGCCGGATCCCAGGGAGGTGTCTGCATGCTCACCCTCAGCAACCTACCCCGAAATTCGCCCTTGCGGGGGTGAACCCACAGCAGGGTAGAAAGGACGACAACTTCGACCGAGGGGGGTTGCGCCGATGGCGGAGAACCTGCCGCCGGCCCACGTCCTTGAGGCCGGCATTCAGGATTTGTCGCGCCGTGAAGAGCTCCTGATCCGGGAGTACGAGAACAACGCCCGCACCCTGACCGAACTGCTCTCCGCCGACACCGACCTGATGGGGGTGGGACGGGGCGCCGACGGCGCGATCGTGGCCACCGTCGACACCGACCATCGGCTGGTCGATCTGGTGTTGGAACCCCCCGCCCTGCGGTTGGGTTCGATCCAGCGGTTGCGCGACGAGCTGGTGGTCGCGGTCAACTCGGCGATCGACGACCTGACCGAACAACGACAGGCCGCCGGTGGTGCGGCCACCGACCCGGACGTGGTGGGCACCTTCCTGGACCGGATCCCCGAGGTCACCGCCCTGTTGGGCGAGAAGCTGACCGAACGCTTGCGCACCCCACCGGCACCGCCCCCCGCGCCCACCCGGCCCGACACACCGGATTGGAAACTCGATGTCTGACCTCTCCTTCGACCTGGCTGAGCTGGCCTCCGGGGCCGGCGACATCCGCGCGCTGTCCACCCAGGCGGGCACCGATGCCACGGCCCTGTCCGAGGTGGTCGAGGCCTCGGCCATGTGCTGGGGTGTGGACGACCCTGGACGGGCCTTCGCCGCGGCCTATCTCGACCCCGCCACCGAGACGATGGTCGCCGCCCTGCAGGTCGGTCACCAGCTCGAGGCGATCGCCGAGAACATCGACCGGATGCGCGACATCTACGCCGAGGGTGAGAACGCCGGCGTCGACCTCAGCCGGGAGTTGCCGTCATGATCACCCCCAACGCCGGCCCGCTCGTGCCCGCCTGGGTGTGGGAACCGTTCTTTCCCCAAGCCGACGAGGATCAACTCACCGAACTCAGTACTGCCTGGACCGACTACGCCGCCACCCAGGCCGAAACCTCCGCCGGTCTGGCCTTGGCCTTCGAGAACATGGACAGCCATACCGGCCCCGGGGCCGAGGCGGCCGCGGCCAAGGCGGCCACCGTCCGCGGCTGGTTGCAGACGGTGATCGATGCGGCCGAGTCCCTGGCCGAGACCACCGAAACGGCCGCCCTGCTGGTGACCCAGGCGAAGCGGGCCATCAACGTGGTGCTCGCCGGGCTGCAGGTGAGCACCAGCCAACTGGCGATGCGGTTGGCCGTCACGATGGCGGCCGACACAGCGGCTGTCGTGGTGCAGATCCGGCAGTTGCAGATCGCCGCCCAGGCCCACTGCCAGGCCATCGCGGCCGCGTTGACCGACCAGTTGGGGGCGCTCACCCCGGCGGTCGACATTCAGCCCAAGGCCGGTACCGCGGCGCCCGGTGGGGGCGCCGGGAGAGGGGCGGGGCCCGGGGTGGGCGGCACCGGACGCTCCGGCGGCGCGGGTGACAAGTACGCACCCTTCAACGACACCGGCCTCACCCCCACCTCCGGTCGGGACCTGGCCGAGGCCGAGCAGCAGGCCCGGGAACTGGTCGGGGCCGACGAGCACGATCTGGCCACCCAGTCGCTGGACGGCGCCGGTGCCGCCGCGGGCCCACCGACCGACCCATGGGCGACCGCAGCCGACCAGGCCTTCACCGAGGAGGAGCGGGAGGCGATGCGGCAGGACGCCGCCACCGCCCTGAGCACCGGTGACCACTCCGGGTACGACGCGCAGTCGCTGGCCGAAACCGCCGGCACCGTCACCGAGGACGAGATCGACCCGGAACTGTTGAGCCGGTCCGAACCCGGGCCGGGTGGCGCGGCCGGGCCGCCCCCGTCCAGGGACGGTTCCCTGCTGGACGAGATCCTCGGCGGCCCGCGCACCCCGCCGGCCGACCTGGACCGGTTCGAGGACCACTCCCCCGCACCGGCACCCGGCACCTCGGCGGCCACCTCCGCACCGCCGGCCACCGAGCGTCC
>JAAYAO010000380.1 GCA_012719335.1 Propionibacterium sp.
GCCGGGCTGATCATTCTGGTGCTGTTGCTGATCGGCCCGACGCCGTCCCTCGACCAACTCTGAGCACACTTCGCTAGACAGTCCGTCACCGAGTGGGCGACCGGTGGTGAAAACCTTTCCCCGCTCCTTACAGTGACGCTCATCACAGCGCAGCTCACCCCTTCGGGCCGAGGAGGACACACCATGACCACCATCAGCGACATCGACTACACCCACCCGGACACCTTTGCCGAGGGCGTCCTGCACGAGGATCTGGCCGCCCTGCGTCGCAACTCCCCGGTGGTCTGGGTGCCCCAGGAGCCCGGCATCGGCGGCTACCCCGACGACGGCTACTGGTTGGTGACCAGCCATGAGTTGGTGCGCGAGGTCTCCCGCAACGGCAAGCTGTGGTCGAGCTGGGAGAACACCGCGATGTCGCGGCTGCAGGATCACTCCGCCGAGGCGCAGGTGCCGATGCAGCGCGCACTGATGTTGAACCAGGACGGCACCGAGCACTCCGACATCCGCCGGATCATCTCCCGCGGTTTCACCCCGCGCGCGGTGAACGGGTTGCGCGATGCACTGACGGCCCGGGCCCGCGACATCGCCGAGCGCGCCCAAGCCGGTGAGCAGGGCAACTTCGTCGCCGAGGACGCCAACGAACTGCCCGTCCAGGCGATCGCCGACCTGCTGGGGGTACCCCAGGAGGACCGGATGAAGCTGCTCGACTGGTCCGACCGGATGACCGGCGCGGACGAGGGGCACAACCCGATGGACGCGATGGCCGAACTGGTCGGCTACTCCTACCAGATCGCCGCCGAGCGGCAGGCCGCACCGCAGGACGACATCATCACCAAACTGGTCGAGGCCAACGACGACGGCCGACTCACCCCCGAGGAGTTCGGCTACTTCATGATTCTGCTGGTGGTGGCCGGCTCCGAGACCACCCGCAACTCGATCGGCCTGGGCATGATCGCGATGCTGGAGCACCCCGAGCAGTGGGAGAAGTTCAAGGCCGAGCGCCCCGAGACCGCTGCCGACGAGATCATCCGCTGGGCTTCGCCGGTGATGTCCTTCCATCGCACCGCCACCGAGGACACCGTGCTGGGTGGCCAGGACATCCAGAAGGGGCAGCGCGTGGTGATGCTGTACGCCTCGGCCAACTTCGACGAGGAAGTCTTCGACGACCCGACCACCTTCGACATCACCCGCAGCCCGAACCCGCACGTCGCCTTCGGCGGCACCGGCCCGCACTACTGCGTCGGGGCGAACCTGGCCCGCCTGCAGGTCGAGCTGATGTTCAACGCGATCGCCGATGTGATGCCCGATATCACCCTGCTGGGCGACCCGGTGCGGGTGCGCTCGGGTTGGTTGAACAGCCTCAAGTCGTTCGAGGTGAACTACGGCCAGTGCCCGGTGGCGCACTGATGAGCGGCCCCCGGCTGGTCACCAGCAAGTCGCGGATCGACGTTCGGGAGTGGCTCGCGCCACTCACGGCATTTCTGGCCGACCGGGTCGGCGGCCCGGTCACGGTGACCGACGACGACAGCCCCAGCGGCTCCGGCATGTCGGGCATGTCGTTGTTGTTCACCGCCTCCTGGGTGGCCGATGGCCGGCCGGTGCGTCGTCGCCTGGTGGCCCGGGTGATGCCGCATCCCGACGATCTGCCGGTCTTTCCCGATTACGACGTACAGCGGGAAGCCGACGTGATGACCGCCGTGCGCGTGGCAGGTGACCTTCCGGTGCCGCAGGTGCTGTGGACC
>JAAYAO010000381.1 GCA_012719335.1 Propionibacterium sp.
CGTCACGGCGAGAGCGAATGGAATGCGAAGAACCTGTTCACCGGTTGGGTCGACGTCGACATCAACGAGAAGGGTCTTGCCGAGGCGCAGCGCGGCGGCGAGCTGCTGAAGAGTGAGAACCTGCTGCCCGATGTGGTGCACACCTCGGTGTTGCGGCGGGCGATTCACACCGCCGAGGTCACCCTGGGGGTGGCCGACCGGCACTGGATCGAGGTCAAGCGGCACTGGCGCCTCAACGAGCGCCACTACGGTGCGTTGCAGGGCAAGAACAAGGCCCAGATCCGCGACGAATTCGGCGAGGAACAGTTCATGACCTGGCGTCGTTCCTACGACACCCCACCGCCGGAACTCGACCGCGACGACGAGTGGTCGCAGTTCAACGACCCGCGCTACGCCGGCCTGCCGCCGGAGATCCGTCCGCAGACCGAGTGCCTCAAGGACGTGGTGAAGCGGATGCTGCCGTACTGGTACGACCCGATCGTGCCCGACCTGCAGGTGGGTAAGACCACCCTGGTGGCGGCACACGGCAACTCGTTGCGCGCGCTGGTGATGCACCTGGACGAGATCTCCGAGGACGAGATCACCGGCCTGAACATCCCGACCGGCATCCCGCTGCTCTACGAGCTGGACGAGAACATGAAGCCGATCACCAAGGGTGGCCGTTACCTCGACCCCGAAGCCGCCAAGGCCTCGATCGAGGCGGTCAAGAACCAGGGCAAGAAGTAGCTCCAACCCGCCAGGTGTGGCCCGGTCGCCGCGCGGCCGGGCCACACACTCGCGGACATCATTCGGATCGAGTCGGCCGCGGGGCGGCCACAATCTCGCAACCGTGGTCGTGGCTGAGACCGCGAGCCTCAGCGCCGCCGCAGCCATAGTGGTCACGGTGGCCGCCATGCTTGCGGCTTCAGTCACCTGACCGCGGTGATCGGAGCGAGTGATTCGGTGGTGGAGCCGGCCGCATGTCGGCCGTGTCGAAACCCGCCGAGCAGGCCGTCACAACGTCAGAACCGCGGCCAATCCTCACCGTCGGGCGATTCCCCGGTGACCACGTAGATCACCTGCCGCGAGATCGCCACCGTGTGATCGGCGATCCGCTCGTAGTAGCGGCCCAGCAGGGCCACGTCCACGGCCGCCTCCACCCCGTGGCTCCAGTCCTCACCCAGCAGGATCCGGAACTGGGTGCGCCGCAGGGTGTCCATCTCGGTGTCCTGGGCGGCCAGTTCCTGGGCCGCCGACACATCGCTGGTGCGCAATGCCTCGGTCGCGCAGACGATCATCTGCTCGGCCACTTCGGCCATCCGGGCGAAGTTCGGTTGCATCGGCTTGGGCACCGCCGGCTCCGGGTACCGCAGCCGGGCGATCTTCGCCACATGTGCCGACAGGTCACCCATCCGGGCCAACGAGGTCAGCATCCGCAGGGTCGCCACCACGGTGCGCAACTCACCGGCCACCGGCGCCTGCCGGGCCAGCAACATGAAGCAGCGCCGTTCGAGATCGTCATGGATCTCGTCCAGCCGCACATCATCGGAGATCACCTGTTCGGACAACTGCAGGTCCACCTCGAGCAGTGCCCGGGTGGCGAAGCGCAGCGCGTGACGGGCCGACTCGGCCATCGAAATCAGGTCGTCGACGACTTCCTGGAGTTGTTCGCGGTACGTCACGCGTACCGGCTTCACTCCCTGGGTTTCGTCCTCGAACATGTCGCCCACCATACGGCAGCCGGTGGCACCGACGAGGGAAGACCGCGATCTGCGGAACGTTCATCGGACGCGGCGTCGTCGATCAGCCCCTACTATCGGTGGCATGTGGGAGTTGCTGGCCGGTTTGGTCGGCCTGGTCGTGGGCGGCCTGGTCGGCTACCTCGTCCTGCGCGGCCAACAGCGGCCCGAGCCCGCCCCACCACCCCCGACACCGACCGAACTGCCCCCGATCGTTTCCCAGATCATCAATGTCCTGCGCACCGCCGGGGTGGTGGTCGGGCCACACGACGAGGTGCTGCAGTCGTCGGCTCAGGCCCGCACCCTGGGCATCGTCCGGGGTAGTCGGGTGATTCAACCCGAGTTGTTGAAACTGGTGCGCGAGGTGCGGGTCGAGGGCCAGTTGCGCACCCTCGATCAGGAACTACCCCGCGACACCTATTCCAAGATGCACCTGTCGTCGCGGGTCGCCCCGTTGGGGGACGGGCTGGTGCTCGTCCTGTCGGAGGATCGCACCGCGGCGAAACGGGTCGACGACACCCGGCGCGACTTCGTGGCCAACGTCAGCCACGAACTGAAGACCCCGATCGGGGCGGTGGCCCTGCTCAGCGAAGCGATCACCCAGGCCGCCGAGGACCCCGAGGCCGTCCGTCGGTTCGCCGGCCGGCTGGGCAACGAATCGACCCGGCTGGCCGAGTTGGTGCGTCAGATCATCGACCTGTCCCGGCTGCAGTCGGAGGATCCGCTGCAGAAGATGGACGTGGTGCAGGTCGACCAGGTGCTGACCAACGCCGTCGACCGCTGCCGGGTGGACGCGGACCGGCGCAAGATCAACCTGACCCTGACCCCCGCCACCGGGCTGGAGGTGATGGGCGACAACGTCCAACTCACCGGGGCCGTGGTGAACCTGGTCGAGAACGCGATCGTGTACTCCGACGACGAGGCCAAGGTCGTGGTCAGCTCACGCCGGGTCGTCGAGGACGACGAGTCCTTCGTCGAGATCTCGGTCTCCGACAACGGCATCGGCATCGCCCCGGCCGAAACCCAACGGATCTTCGAACGCTTCTACCGGGTCGACTACTCCCGCTCCCGGGCCAACGGCGGCACCGGTCTGGGGCTGTCGATCGTCAAGCACATCGCCGGCGCCCACGGCGGCACGGTGAGTGTGTGGAGCCAGCTCGGGCACGGTTCCACGTTCACCATCCGGGTGCCCGAACACATCGGTCGCGACGTAGCAAAGAACGGCTACGATCAGCCTTAGCAGCTCCGGCTGCTTGACACCCCAGGAACGGAGGAACAAGGCCCATGACCCGGGTACTTGTTGTAGAGGACGAGGATTCCTACCGGGACGCGTTGACCTTCATGCTCCGCAAGGAAGGCTTCGAGGTGATCGAGGCCGCCGACGGTACCGAGGGATTGGCCGAATACGACCGGGTGGGAGCCGACATCGTCCTGCTCGATCTGATGATGCCCGGCCTGCCCGGCACCGAGGTGTGCCGTCAGTTGCGGGCCCGCGGTTCGGTGCCGGTGATCATGGTCACCGCCCGCGACTCCGAGGTCGACAAGGTGGTGGGTCTGGAACTCGGGGCCGACGACTACGTCACCAAACCCTTCAGCCACCGTGAGCTGGTTGCCCGCATTCGCGCGGTGCTGCGCCGCGGTCAGGATGTGGAACTGCTCTCCGACATCGTCGAGGCCGGTGGTGTGCGGATGGACGTGGAACGCCACGAGGTGTCGGTGGACGGCCAGCGGGTCAAGCTCGCCCTGAAGGAGTTCGAGCTGCTCGAGATGCTGCTGCGCAACGCCGGCCGGGTGATGACCCGCGGCCAACTGATCGACCGCATCTGGGGCGCCGATTACGTCGGCGACACCAAGACCCTGGACGTGCACATCAAGCGGCTGCGTTCGAAGATCGAGGCCGACCCCTCGTCCCCGCGGTACTTGGTCACCGTGCGCGGCCTCGGTTACAAGTTCGAAGGGTGACCGTTCGGGCGCTCGGGTGCGCTGCCCACGGGTCGAACGTTTCGCACAACCACAACCGGGCGGGAGCACGTCATGTCGGATAGGATCACGGTTTTTTCGGGGTCGGCCGATCCGGCCTTCGCCCAGGAGATGTGCGACATCCTCGGCATCGAACTTTCCCCCTCGCGCACCACCCGATTCAGCAACGACTGCCTGCAGGTGCAGTTGCGCGCCAACTGCCGCCGTCGGGATGTGTTCATCGTCCAGCCGCTGGTGCCGCCGGTTCAGGAGAATCTGGTCGAACTGCTGCTGATGCTGGACGCCGCCCGCGGCGCCTCGGCCGATCACATCACCGCGGTGATTCAGCACTTCGCCTACGCCCGCTCCGACAAGAAGGACGCCCCGCGCATCTCCATCGGGGGACGCCTGGTCGCCGACCTGCTGGCCACCTCCGGCGCCGGCCGGGTGGTCACCATGGCGTTGCATTCCGAACAGGTGCACGGCTTCTTCTCGATGCCGGTCGACCACCTGAGCGCGGTGCGCGAACTCGCCAAGCATTTCGAGCAGCGGGATCTGTCGAACTCGGTGGTTGTCTCACCTGACTTCGGCAACGCCAAGGTCGCCACCCAGTTCGCCCGCCTGCTGCAGATTCCCGTCGCCGCCGGCTCGAAGCGGCGCCTCAACGACGACACCGTGGTGATCGACCGGATCGTCGGTGACGTGGCCGGGCGGCACGCGATCGTGCTGGACGATGAGATCGCCACCGGCGGGTCGATCGTGGAGTTGCTCGCCAAACTGCGCGAGGCCGGCGTCACCGGGGCCACGGTGTGCTGCACCCACGGCCTGTTCACCGGCCCCGCCGTCGACCGGTTGCGGGCCGAACCCGATGTGCACGAGATCGTCACCACCAACACCGTGCCCCAGCATCACATCGACGAGCTACCCAACCTCGAAGTGCGCTCGGTCGCCCCGCTGTTCGCCGAAGCCGTCCGCCGGATCCACTGCGGCGAATCGGTCAGCGGCCTGTTCAGCGACGAACCCACCTACGGCTGACCGGCTCGCGAGGTTTCGACACGACGCGCAAGCGCGTCGGCTCAACCACCGTTCGTCCCCACGTTGGTGTGAGCCGGGCGGCGCCCGGCCATTCATGCTGGTTGAGCTGGGCCCGGTAGGGCCCGTGTCGAAACCCCGGGACGGTGCCCGCCGAGTCTGCCAACCGCACTCACACCCCGGAACACGAACGCTCCCGGGGCCGACGGCCACCGGGAGCGTTCGCGAAAACTGGAAATCAGCCCTGTGCGGACTCGGACTGGGGCTGCATGGTCTCGAAGTCGGGCAGGTTGCCGTCGACCACCGGGGTGGTGACGGTGACGTCGCCGGCTTCCTCGAAGGTCATGGTGACCTCGGCGGAGAAGCCCATCCGCAACTGCTCACCGGTGACGGTGATCGTCTCGTCACCGAACAACTGGGCCACATCCCCGGCCGGGATCTCGATCGGGCCGGGCAGGGCGACCTCCACCGGCTCACCGGCGCTGCCGTCGATGTTCTTGGCGGTGATGCTGATGTCGGTCAACGTGTCGCCGGTCTCGGAGAACATCGCACCGGCCAGGAAGCCCTGGCCGTCCTCCTGGGAAACCACCAGCAGGTTGCGCACCTTGACCAGCGGCAGGTCGGTGTCCGGGTCGGTGCGGGAGTCGACGTTCACCCCGTGGGACTGGGTGTACGGCTGCAGGGTCTGGGCATCGAAGCCACAAGCGGATGCACCGGCCAATACGGCGGCGGCAAGGGCGGCGGTCACAAATGCGCGGGCGGCACGTCGCTTCACTTCTGGCAACTCCTCGTCCAAACCCAGCCCGGCGTGGCTGGTCTGCGCACAGAGTAGCGAACATCGCGGCCCGGGGCGTACCCGTTACCGACCCGTGGTCTCGAGGAGGGCATCGAACTCGTCCACCCGGGCCCGACACCGCCGGCCGATAGACTCGTGCGCGGCACAGCTTCCGCGAAATGTCAAGAAGTCCACTACACCCCGAGCGGGGTGGAATGCAAGCCGAAACCCCGGGTCGAACCGGTCAACGTGCTAGAATGGCCTGCGGGAAAGGGGTTAAAAAACATATGACCTTCACAGTTGGCGAAACGGTGGTCTACCCCAGTCATGGGGCGGCCGTCATCGAAGACATCGAAACCCGAAAGATCAAGGGGGAGGAGAAGGTCTATCTGGTCCTGCGGATCATCGGTCAAAATGACCTTGTTGTCCGCGTCCCCACATCGAACCTCGACCTGGTCGGGGTACGTGACGTGGTGGACGAAGAGGGCTTGGAGAAAGTCTTTGAGGTCTTGCGTGCGCCGCATGTGGACGAGCCGACCAACTGGTCGCGTCGATACAAGGCGAATGTCGAGAAGCTGCATTCCGGCAATGTGATGAAGGTGTCCGAGGTCGTGCGTGACCTGTGGCGCCGCGAGAAGGACCGTGGCCTGTCGGCCGGCGAGAAGTGGATGCTGGCCAAGGCGCGCCAGATCCTCGTCTCCGAGCTGGCGCTGGCCGAGAAGGTGGAAGAGGACCGGGCCGAAACCATCCTGGACGAAGTACTCGCATCCTGATCGAACGAGAATCACCGGCCGGCACCGTTGGGTGCCGGCCGGTTTTTCGTGCCCGGTGCCGCTCGTGTTCGGGCGGTGCGGTTGGATGTGGCTGTGACCGAAATGGATTCTTCGAGCCGGGGCCTGCCGCTGGTCGGGGTGGGCACCGACGTCCACCGGCTGGTGCCGGGTGTGCCGATGTGGGTTGCCGGTCTGCACTTTCCCGATGAGCAGGTCGGCCCCGAGGGCCACTCGGACGGGGACGTGGCCTGCCACGCCGCCTGCGACGCGCTCTTCTCCGCGGCCGGGCTGGGAGATATGGGCAGCAACTACGGCACCAGTGACCCGCAATGGGCCGCCGCCTCCGGGGTGGCCTTCCTGACCGAAACCCGGCGCCGGCTGACCGAAGCCGGCTGGGTGATCGGCAATGTGGCGGTTCAGGTGATCGGCAACCGCCCCCGGATGGCGGCCAGACGCGCCGAGGGGGAACGGGTGATGTCCGAAGCGCTGGGCGCCCCCGTGTCGATCTCGGCGACCACCACCGACGGGCTGGGCTTCACCGGCCGCGGCGAGGGGATCGCCGCCGTGGCGACCGCCGTGGTCATCCGCGGCTGAGGGCTGGTTTCGACACGGCCGCTGTGCGGCCTGCTCAACCGACGCGGTGATTCTCGCCGGCTGGTTTCGGCATGGCCGCTGCGCGGCCTGCTCAACCGACGCCGGGGCTCAGCTCGACGCTGGTTGAGCCGGGCCCGGAGGGCCCGTGTCGAAACCCCGCGACCTGAACCGTCCGACGTCAGTGAGCCATGTCGACCTGTGCTGAGCCCTGTCGAAGTACCGCGCCCCGCGGTCAGCGGACCTGTTCGGAGGGAACCACCCAGGCGTTGCAGGCGCCGATGTCGCCGGCGTTCAGGCCGGTGGTGCCCCAGCGCTGGCGGGTTTCGCCCAGGCCGTGATCGCCCTCGATGTCCGGGTCGCCGGACAGCGAGTCGTCACCGATGTCGTGATAGATCTGCAGCAGGGCCTGCAGGCCGGCCTCGTCGATACCCATCGCCTGCACATTCGCCCGAACCCACATTGCGGACCAACAGTCCGCCTGGGCCTCCGCCCGGCGGGTCATCTCCATCCGCTCCGAGTCGCTCATCTGGCTGCTCAGCGCCACGAAGGCCCCGAAGATGCCGGTACGACCCTGCAGGAAGTGGGCGAACTCGTGGGCCATCACGACCTCGATGCCGAGCGGGGTGCCGGCCACCTGGGGCAGTGCCCGGTGCAGATCGGCGTGGTAGTAGATCAACTGGTCGGCGCCGCAGTAGAAGGCGTTGACGTAATCGACCGTGCCGCAGCCGGTGGTGATCGGCCCCGAATAGACGGTGATCGTCGGGCGGAACATCTCGATGCCCTGCTCCGACAACGGCCGGTCCCAGACGTGCATCAGACAGGCGCTGAAGTCGTTCATCGCATCCTGCAGTTGCTGATCACTCAGGCCGGACGCATCCATCGGCGCCAGTTCGCAGTTCACGTTGTCGGGGGCGGTGCCGTTGTAGGACGGGTTCTCGCGCAGCAACTGCCACGCCTCCTCCTCCGAACCCGGCAACATCAACTGGTCGGGGGCGGTATCGGTGGCCGGCGGAGCCTGGTAGTCCTCGTACTCATAGCCCCCACCGGCGCCACGACCCACCAGCAGCACGACCACGAAGGCGACCAGGGCGAGCGTGCAGACGCCGACCAGAATCCCCAGGATCTTCTTCTGGACATTCGAGCCGCGCGGCCCGGACGGGGTCGGCTGTTGCCAGGCACCCTGCTGTTGCCAAGCACCCTGCTGTTGCCAGCCCCCGGGCTGCTGGAAACCACCGGCGCGATGCGGCTGCTGCCATCCGCCACCACCGAACTGGGGTTGCTGCCACTGACCACCTGGCCGATTCGGCTGGTGACCACCTTGCTGCCAATTTCCCGGGTGCGACACGCGGACATCTTAGACAGATGAGGGGCCGAAGCGTGTCCCGTCGATGGCGGATGGGCGTCCGCGGGCGCCTCAGCTCACCTCGTCATCGGATGCCGACCAGGTATTGCAGGTGCCGATAGTCGTCGATTCGGAGCCCCGCAGGTACCAGCCCTGCCGATTCTCCCCCTTGCCGTGGGTGTGCCCACCCATCTGGGAGAACACCCCCGAGACGGCCTGGATCGCCGCCTCGTCCAAACCGGTGGCGCGTTGGTTGGCCCGTACCCACTCGCCGGTCCAACAATCGGCCTGCAACTCGGTGCGGCGACTCAGGTTGTAGGCGAACTCGGATTCCGGCTCGGGGTAGCGCAACAGGGCATAGGCGCCCATGATGCCGGTGCGGCCCTGCAGGAAGTGCGCGAACTCGTGCGCCATCACCGCTTCGATACCGAAGGGGGTGTCACCCACCGACCTGGTGTCGGGATGGGTGTGCAGGGTGTAGTTGTAGTACAGCATCTGATCGGCGCCGCAATAGAACGCGTTCGGCTCATCACCGGGTTTCACCCCGCAGGCGGTTTCGATGTCGCCGGTGTAGACGGTCAGCTTGGGACGGAACATCGTCACGCCCTGTTCGGTCATCGGCCGATCCCACACCCGCATCAGGCAGGCGGTCAGGTCGTTCAACATCACCTGCAGATCCTCCGGGGACACCCCCTCGGCGTCGATCGGGGTGATCGCGCAGTTGACCCTCTCCGGCAGAGTGCCCGGGTACGATTTGTTGTTGCGCAGAATCTCCCAGGCCTCCTCCTCGGAGGCCGGGATCTCCAACTGATCGGGTTGGGTGTCGCTGACCGGGGGCGCCTCGTAGTCCTCGAAGTCGTAGCCGGGGTCACGATCGGCGAACAGCAGCAGGGCGACGAAAGCGCCGAGCGCGATCACGCACACGGCCACCAGGATTCCCAGTACCTTCTTCATCGGGCTGCCGGCGGGCGGGCCCGGGGTCAGGGACGGCTGCTGCTGGTGTTGTTGCTGATGCCAGGCGCCCTGCTGGTGCCAGCCACCACCACCGGCGACGGTCGGCGGTTGCCATTGATGCCCGCCCTGCCAGGTCTGCTGCCCGGGCCCGGGCGCGGGCCAGTTCGAATGGGCCATCACTTCTGCCACCCTTCAACGCTGCGAGCTGTTGCGAGAAATCCGATCCGGGGCGAGAGCTTCATCGAACCTGCTCCTCGGGGGCCGTCCAACTGTTGCACTGGTGCACCTCTCCGGTGCCGAGACCGATCTCGAACCAGGCCCGACGAATCTCGGGCGCACCGTGGTTGCGGTATTCGGGCGCATCGGGATCGTCACCGATGGATTCGATCAAGGTGATCAGCCCCGCCACCACGCCGTCGTCCACCTCGAGTGCGGTCATGTTCGCCCGCACCCACTGTGCCGCCAGACAATCGGCCTGCACCTCGGAGCGGCGGGTCAGCGCGAGGATCTCCTCGTCGGTCATCGTGGCCATCAAGCGGTGCCGGGCGCCGGTGATACCGGCCCGGCCCTGGATGAAATGTGCGAACTCGTGGCTGAGCACGGTCTCGGCGCCCAGCGGCGTGTTCACCGTCGGCAGTGCCCGGTGCAGTTCGAGGTGGTAGTAGAGCATCTGGTCGGCCCCGCAGTAGAAGGCGTTGTACTCGTCGGCGGCGATGGTGCCGCAGGCGGTGCTCATTTCACTGGCGTAGACGGTGATGCTCGGGCGGAACATGGTGAGCCCCTGCGCGGCGAGCGGCCGGTCCCAGACCCGCATCAGGCAGGCGCTGAAGTCGTTCATCCGCTCCTGCAACGTGGCCTGATCCAGCCCGTCCAGATCCATCGGGGTGATCTCACAGTTCACGTGGTCGGGCGCCACCGCTGGGTAGGCCGTGTTGTTGCGCAGAATCTCCCGGGCCTCCTCGTCGGTGGCCGGAATCTGCACCTGGTCGGGGGCATTCTCGGTGACCGGCGGGGCTTCGTAATCCTCGTGGGCATAGTCGGGGCCGCGGTTGAGAATCAGCAGGGCGACGAAACCTGCCAGCGCCAGCACGCAGGTCGCGAGCAGGATGCCGAGAATCTTCTTCTGCACGTTGCCACCGGACGGCGGCCCGGGCACGGGCTGGTGCCACGCGCCCTGTTGTTGCCAGGCCCCCTGTTGCTGCCAGCCAACCGGGGAGTGCGGGCCCGGCTGAGGTGGCCGGCCGGCGTACTGCCCGACCGGCATACCGGGCGGCGGGGCCTGATGCCAACCGGGGCCGGGCTGGGTCGGAGGCATGGCGTTGCCGGGCCACGACCCGGGTGGGTTCGACATCGGTAACCTCCACGTTCTGCGTCGGTGGTCGTAACCGAGCCGTCCGACGATTCCTCGTGACGGTTCGGAATGCGTTTGCTCAGGCTAGTCGGCCGCAGTGTCCCGGGTCACACGGTTCGGGGTATCGGTCACGTTATCGAGCCGAGCGTGGATGGTCTGTCCCCGACGGTGTCATCCCCGCCGCACCGTTCTGCCCCGAAGGTCGCCCGGGTGGTCAACCAAGGTGAACCGGCGGCGGCCCGGGGGTGGCGCCACGTCGTGCCGGTGCGGTTGAGTCGTCAAAGGTGTTCGTCCGCCCGACCCCGTCGGTGTGGAATAGTTGGCCCAGTCCCGCACCCGATGGAGGTCAGCAGTGTCAGCAGTACTGAGGGCGAGACGCGGTTTGGTCGCAGCTGTGGCAATCGCGCTGCTCGCCGTGTTCGCCTTGGTGTCATCACCACTTACCGCCCGGGCCGAGGGCGAGGCCGAGTCGGTCGATGTTCAGGTCACCATCGCCGGCGACGGCGCGGTCACCGTGGAGCAGACCTTCACCTTCGCCGGCGGCGCCCCCTCGACCTTCGAACAACGGCTGGCCCAGCGCCGCGGCATCATCGACGACCGCGAGTACCGCTACCGGGTCAGCGATGTGACGGTGACGGCCGGCGGCCAGGATGTGGCCCCGACCGTCGAAACCGAAGGTGACACCGCGGTGATCACCGCGGACACCGAGGGCATCACCGAACCGGTGACCGTCAGCTACACCGTCACCGGTGCCGCGGTGAACATCGAGGACGCGACCGCCGTGCAATGGCCGATCGTCCAGGGCCTGAACTTCCCGGTGGCCGAGGTCAGCGGTGACATTCGGGTGCCGGGGCTGTTCCGCTACCTGCGCTGCACCGCCGGCCCGCCGAACAGCACCGATCCGTGCCAGATGATCGCCGGGGGCACCGAATACGAACGCTTCCCGCAGTTCCGGCACGGTGCGCTGGGTGCCGGCGAGATGCTGGCCCTCGACATCGGCTTCGACCCGGTCGTCGTCGCGGCCAACGAGGACGTGCACCAGAACTGGACGATCGGGCGCGCCTTCTCGGTGTCGCCGCTGCCGCTGGCCATCGCCGGTGCGATCCTGCTGCTGGGTGCCCTCGGCCTGTACCTGTTGCACCGCAAGGCCGGCTCCGACGCCTCCGCCGGCGGCAAGGTCACCCCGATCGCGGAGTTCCACCCCGTCGGGGAGGGCCGCACCGAGTTCCGGGTGCTCGGGGACGTTCGTCCGGGTCATGTCGGCACCGTCGCCGACGAGCGGGTCGACCCGATCGACGTGACCGCCAGCCTGCTCGATCTCGCGATTCGCAAGCACCTGGTCATCGAGGAGCTGCCGCGCGAAACCGAGTTCGCGCCCACCGACTGGGTCTTCCACCGGGTGGACGGGCCGACCGACGACCTGCCCCCCTTCGAGGTGGAGCTGCTCGACGCGGTGGCCCCCGAGAACGCCGAGACCCCGGTGCGGGTGTCGACGATCGGGCCGGCCGTCAACGAGTCCATCGGCCGGGTGCAGTCGGCGCTGTACGACGAGGTGGTCGACAAGGGCTGGTACGAGCGTCGCCCCGACGACACCCGCAGCTCCTGGAACCGCTGGGGCTTCGCGTTGCTCGGGCTGGGCATCCTGGCCACCATCGTGTTGGCGATCTTCACCCAGTTCGGCCTGGTCGGTCTGGCGATCACCCTGGTCGGCCTCGGCCTGTTGTTCGTGGCCCAGGAGATGCCGTCGCGCACCGTGAAGGGCTCGGCCCTGCTCGCCGGGATGGGTGCCCTGCGCGGTGACCTGTTGACCCACCCGACCGACCAGATGCCGCCGGGGCACAAGTACCACGAGTTGTCCGAGGTGCTGCCCTACGCGGTGGTGCTCGGTGGTGCCGACCGTTGGTTGAAGGCGATCGTGGCCGCCGACGACGACGACACCTCCGACGAGCGCGACCTGTTCTGGTACCACGGGCCGAAGGGTTGGCACATGTCCGACCTGCCCGCGTCCTTGCGCAACTTCGTCACCACGGTCTCCGGCAGCTTGTTCTCCCGCTGACCCGAAACGCCGAAAGGGGGCCGATCCACTGCGGATCGGCCCCCTTCGTGCGTCCGGGGATCAGTCGTCGCGACCGGCCCGGTCGTCCTCGGTCAAGCCCTCCAGCAGGCCCTCCCGGCTGGGTGCGTGATGCCCCTCGGCGTCCCACTCGGGGTTGCCCGGCAGACCGTCCAGACCCGGGTGCGGTTCCTCACCCTTGCCCGCGATGGCCATGCCGCGCGAACTGCTCCACACCGCGACGCCGACCCCGAGGGCGGCCGCGACACCGGCGATCGCGAAGCGCAGGTAGTTCTCGTCGCCACCCAGGGCCGACATGGTGACCACCGCGGGAGCGATCAGCACCGCCACCAGGTTCATCACCTTCAACAGCGGGTTGATCGCCGGGCCGGCGGTGTCCTTGAACGGGTCGCCCACGGTGTC
>JAAYAO010000382.1 GCA_012719335.1 Propionibacterium sp.
ATACAGGCCCGTGATGCTGTCTCCCTTGTCGGGATCGATCCAGTACTCCACCCGCTGTTCGCCATGGGTGTGAATGATTGCGCCGATGCACTCCCAAGCGGGTTCGACGTCCAGGTTCAGATCGGCGGGCAGCGGTTGGCCGATGCGCACCGGACCCCACCCTCCCGTGGTCAGGCGCCACTCCATCGGATCGGCGGGGTAGCTGGGTGACGGCGCTGCGGTCGGGGTGGCCGGGGCGCTGGTCGTGGGTGCCGAAGAGGTTGTTGCCGGGGCCGTGGTCGGTTCGGCAGGGCTCGGCTCGGGGCTCGATTCGGGTGATGTCGGCGGTGTGGACGTGGCAGCCGGTTCCGGCGGCGTCGCAGCGGGTTGCGTGTCGGCATCCGATCCACCACACGCGGTCAGCGCCAGGGCTGCGGCCAACACAACGGCGAGTCTGCGCATGGGGTACTCCTCTTGTCCGGAATCACCCTATCGATCCCGGAATCTCTGTCGGGGCGCGGGTTCGGGCCACACCGCCGGTGAAGGACGGTAGCCCGGCGGATGATCGGCACTCAGCCGGGCTGAGGTTCCCGCGTCCACGCACGGACGAGACCGTGACCGCACGTCTCGTCGTGGCTCGACCGGGTGTCAGCTGCCGAGGTAGCGGTCGGTCCACCGGGTGTCCGTGCCGATACCGTGCAAGCGCCGCATACACGGCCATGGCCAGGGCTTCCTCGGCCACCCAGCCCTCACCCAGCGACTCGATTGCTGCGGCATCGGCCGGACCATCGGCGGCCAGGCGTACCGCCGCATCGATTGCCCGGGTGGTCTCCTGGTGATGCTCGTGGCGGCGCAGATGCCGGAGGGTGAGATCCACCGACTCGGCCATGCTCCGATCATCCAACAACCCGGTGATCAGTACCGCCAACGCACCCGAGGCGAGCTTGCCGGTGGGATGCCCGTGGGTGAAGCCCGCAGCCTCGGCCGCCATCTCGAAACGCTACTCAGTGGTAAAGCCCCCTGGCGGAAACAGTCCGAACGGGGCAGGGTTCACCGGCCACTGTCTCGGCGACATACTCGCGCACCACGGCCCGTCCGCAGACCCGCTGGATGCGGTCCAACGACCAGAACTCGACCGGGCCACCCAACGCATCCCCGATCGCACCGCCCAACAGGCAGCCGTGCACCCGTGACCGGTTCATCGCAAGGGCAGGACCGTCGGGGCGTCGTTCATCGGTCATGGCCGAGTCTCCAGCCACCGCCGCCGACAGTGACCCCGGGAAGGCTCAACGCCGGCCGATCAACTTGCGTCCGGCGATCACGAACCGTTCGGCACTGGCGATCACGACCACCACGATCGCGGTGAACACGCAGGTCGCGACGGTGACCGCCCACCCGTCCTGAGCCGGGTCGAGGAAGGTGTACGGCACCGCCACCCCGAAACCGGTGTGCATCACCACCACCAACAGCAGATAGGCCACCGGAAACAGCAGCACCAGCCCGACCTGGCGCCACGGCATCGGGGTGAGCGGTGTGTTGCGGGCCCAGACCGCCAACAGCACCACCACCGGCAACACCGCATGCATACTCAGGCTGGCCCACACCATCTCCTCGGCCGAGCCGAGCCCATCGCGCGGATACACCATCACCCAGAACGCGATCGTGGACACGATGATGCCGGCCAACCCGGCTCGGGCCACCACATCGTGCCACCGGAACCGCCAGGGACGGGTGAGCGCGGCCAGAGTCAACCAGGCGGCACTGTGCAGGCTGAAATACAGGTACGGCTCGGTGCGCAGGGTCGGAAAACTCGCCTGCAGGACGATGCCGGTCAGGCCCGCGATCGGCACCCAGATGTTGATCTTGTACCTGGGGGTGAAATAGCTCATCGCCGAGTCGAGGAACACCGACCACAACACCACGTTCAGGATCACCGGCAGCGCGAACGCCCACAGCCGGGTCGAATAATCGGGGTTCAACCGGGCCGCTTCGGAACACAGGAACCAGGTGTAGGCGATGCCGACCGCATACAGCCCGATCGCCGGCAGCACCGCGGCGACGTACCGCGACATCCACCGGTCGCCCTTGGCCTTGATGATCGCGTAGGGATTGACGATCGGGTTGCGCGCCGGCGTGCCGAGCCGTCCGCGGCGGTACTCGTCACCCAGCCCGGCGATCTCGACCAGTTCCCGCTCCACGATGCCGGCCGATCGGGTGCGCCGGGCAGTCGCGGCGGTCTGCACCATGTGGAAGAACATCAACAGCACCACCGGCAACGGCAGATAGGCCAGCACCTCGTTGCCGTACCCCTGGTACACCGCGAACAACGACACCGGCAGGTAGGCGGCGATGATGCCGATCAGGGCGAGGGAGATCTGCCCGGCGTTCTGAATACCGGTGTCCTCGGCCGACAACAGGGCGGCCAGCGCATCGGTGCGCTCCGGATGCGGATCGGCCCCGGTGCCGACGTGAGGCAGATCACTCATGGGGCGAGTGTACGGGAGAACGGTTTTCCGGGGCGGGGCTGCGGTGAACGTCCGCCGGGCTCACTCGCCGAGGACTCTCGACACGACAAACTCCGTCCCGGTCGGAGAAGATGGCGGGCGTGGATGTTGCGTTGCTGGTCAAAGCCCTCGGCGGGTTCTTCGCGATCATGAATCCGTTCGTGACGCTGCCGATGTTCTTGACCCTGACCAGCGACTACGACATCAAGCGTCAACACCGCACCGCGATTCAAGTGGTCGTCTACTCGGTCGTGATGGCCGCGGTGGTGATGGTCGGCGGCGCGGCGATCCTGCAGTTCTTCGGTATCGAGATCAGTCACTTCCGGGTGGCCGGCGGCATCGTGCTGATGATCATCGGCCTGGGCATGTTGCAGGGCGGCAGTTCGGCGCACACCGGCACCCGGGAGGAACGGGCCCAACAAGCCGCGGTGCACACCGCCGAATCGGACGTGGCCTTCTATCCGCTGACATTCCCCACCCTGTTGGGGCCCGGCACGATCACCGCGATCATCGTGTTCACCAACGAGGCCGACGGGTTCGCCGGCATGCTCTCGGTCGTGACCGCCCTGGTCATCGTGTTCGTGTTGCTCTTCGTGGTGTTGTGGCTCGGTCAGATGATCGGACGGCGGATGTCGCAAACCCTGCGGGTGATCATGACCCGACTGATGGGCATGATCCTCGCCTCGATCTCGGTCGGCATGATCATCAGCGGACTGCAGGCGCTGATCCCCGTCCTGCGCTGAGGGTTCGGGAGGCGGGCGCGCAACCCAGGACGCGAGACATTGTCGGTGATACGCCCTAGCGTGTGCGGTGTGGGATCAGAACCGACCGCCGACCGATCGTCCGAGAGCGCCGTACTGGACGCCTGGTCCTTGCTCGGTCTGCCCGGGCCGATCGCGCCGGCCACTTTTCTGACCAGTCCCCGAGCCGCGCAGTACCGCCTCATTGTCGCGATCCTGGCCGAACGACAAACGACGTCACTCACCGGGGTCGGGTACGACGAACTCGGGGCGCTGCTGCAGCAGCAACTCCCGCAGGAGTCGGTCCTCGAGCTCATGGACGACCTGAACCTCGACGACCGCCTCGCCCAACTCGTCACCTGGGGCACCTGTGAAGCCTGGCAGGAGCCGGCCAACACCGAAGCCGACTTCCTGCGCAACCGCTTCCGGTACCAACTCACCGAGGCCGGGGCAGAACTGCACCGATTGTCAGTTCGCCTCGAATCCGAACCTGGTTTGGGATCCACCGCGGCCCTGATGGCTCCAGGCTCGCTGGCCGAACGGCTGGAAGCCACCCTGGCGGCACTGGACATACCGGACACGGAGGTCGCCGCAGCCGCTTTCGCCCAGGTGCAGACCACGCTGGAGAACATGGCGTCCTCGGCGTCCACCTGGCAGTCGAAGCTGGCGGCGGCACTGGGTGGCGCGCCGGACGTGGCGAAGGTGACCCGCCTGCTGGAGACGATCCTGGCCTACATCGAGGCGTGGGGGTCGGGTGTTGATGCCTACAGCGCTCGAATCGCAGCCGCGCTCCCGGCGCTCGACCGGTTGCCGGCCGAAACGTGGCGCAGTCTCGCGCTGGCCCGGCTGGGCGCCGATGCTCCCACCCATGCGGTGGACGCCGCGGTGGCCGAGTTGGGTGTCGTCCGGGAAAGGCTCGAGCTGTGGTTCAGCGGGACAGATCCCCAGGCACAACGACTGCGTCGGCAGATCCGCGACGCCGTGGCACCGGTACTGAGGTCACACCGGACCCTGTTGGCGGTGGGCGGAACCATCTCGCGGCGAGCCGAACTGCTGAAACTGGCAGGTGCTCTGGAAGCGGCATCGGACGATGCCGACGCCTGGCGCATGTGGGCCGGGGCGACCGGTTTGTACTCGGCCCGGCACCTGCAGATGGCAGCACCGGCCATCGAACGGCCCGCCCTGACCTCGATCTGGGACGCGCCACCGGTATCGGTGTCCCGACGATTGCGACTGCAGGGCCACCGGGCACTCACCGGCCGTGCCTCCCGGCTGCCCGATACCAGTGCGGCGCGGGCCGAAGCCCGCCGGCGTGCGGCTGCCACGCGCGCCGACCTGGCCCGGGCCGAGGACTCACTGGCGGCCCGATCCGGTACGCACCTGTCCCAGTGGACACCGTTGGATGCGGCCGAGGCGGACCTGTTCCTGCGTCTGGTGTCCGCCGCACGCAACCATCGCGACGACGACGGCACCATGACCGGGCAGAGCGCCGACGGACGCTGGCGCTTGGTATTGCGTCCGGTCTTCCCATGCACGTTCGCCGTGCTGACCACGCCCGAGGGCCGGCTCTACCTCGACGACGCTCTCGCGGAGATCACCCGATGACGGCCCTGTCCTTTCGCGCTTTCGACCTGTCCGATCGGCAGGCAGCGTTCACCGGGCTGCTCGCCGCACCGGTCGTCGCGCCCTGGTTGGACGCGGACCACTACGGGTTGGTGACCCGGCACGAACGCGACCTGGAGAAATGGGCCCGTCGCCTCGGCTACCGGCTGCAACGCATCGATCGGTGCGTCCGATTGCGACGGGTTCCGATCGGAGGCGCGCCGGCAGTGCCGCGGGGACTGCCGCCGAAGCGGCGTCCACTAGTACTGGCTCTGGTGGTGGCCGCGGCCCTCGAGGATCAGCGAGAGGACTCCATCACCCTGCAGGAGGTGTCCGACGCGGTTCGCCACGGCACCGCTGCCTACGAGTTGGCCCCCTACGACCCGACCCAACGGGCCCATCGCTCCGACCTCGTGACGGCGGTGCGCATCCTGGCTGCCCACGGCGTCCTCGAACAGCGAACCCAACGTAGCGATCTGCTGCACAGTTGGGAGCGCGAAGGTGCCGGGATCGGCGCCGGTTATGCGATCCATCGCGACGCACTGGTGCTGCTCATCGACACACGGGATGCCGAACTGGCGCTGGTGCCGCCGCCGCGCGCCGCCGAGAACCGGGGCGCGTACTTGCTGCGGATCCTGATCGAAACCCAGGCGCTGTACCCGTTGGAACTCTCCGAGGACGACCGCAATTACCTCACCGGGCAGCGGCATCGGCTCATCGCCCAGGCCGAGGAGATGACCGGCGGCACCGTCGAGGTGCGATCGGACGCGCTGGTGCTGGTTCTGCCCGGGCGGGGAAACGAGTCGACGCTGGTCTCGAGCTTCCCCGACACCACGGCAGCGTCCTGGGTGGGGCTCGCGCTGCTCGACGAGGTCGTCGCGGTGGCCCGACCCGCCGAGATCCCCGGACGCCGGGTGTGTCCGGCGGCAACGGTGCATGTACTCGCCGAAGAACTGGTCCGCAAGCACCGGGCCAGGCTGACCGTTCCGTTGCGCGAGGGTGGCGCGGTTGCGGTGCGGGAGAAGGCGGCCGAGACCCTGATCGACGCCGGGCTGTTGGACGTATCCGTGGACGGCGAGTGGACGCTGCTGCCCACTGCCGCCCGCTATCGCAATGCTGAACTCGATGCCGGCGCATCCGAACCGTCCGCCCTGTTCGACCAGGCACCCATCACCGGGAAGGAAACACAGTGACCCCCGATGCCGCAGCGTCCGCCGTCGACGCGTCGACGGCCCAGCACGGGCTGACCCCGCAACTCGATGCCTGGCTGGACGCCGCCCGGGTCGGCGGGTTGCCCGCCGCGACCCGCTCGGATCGATGGCAACCGTTGCGGGCCGGGGTGGTCGGGCTGTGGGAGTTCGACGCCGCCGAATACTGGTACGCCGACGGATGGGCCCAGTTGACCGGCAGCAACGAGACCGGCAAGTCGTCCCTGATGGCGCTGACCACACTGATTCCCTGGTTGGCCGACACCTCCACCAGCAGCATCGACACCCTGGGCCGTTCGGGCAAGGAGTTCCGCTACTACGTCGAACCCAGCGGCAAGGAGGGCGACCGGCGATCGACCGAGGCCACCACACACCGTGGCTGGCTCTGGGTCGAGTACGGGCGATTGCGAGATGGTGATCCGGAATTCCTCACCACCTTGTTGTTCGCCGAAAGCCGATCCGCCGGAGCCCGGGTGACCCGGTTGTGGTGCACGGCACGGAATCTGCGAGTGCGTCGCGAACTCGACCTGGCCCCCGGCCGGGTGGTGGCCCACCCCAAGGATCTCGCGCGGGCCGGGTTCGTCCAGCACCCCTCGGGGACGGCCTACAAGGAACACCTCGCCGAGCACCTGCTCGGAGGGACGGTCGGTCGGCTCGAAGCCGCCGGGAAGATGCTGCGGGTGACCCGGACGCCGAAGCTGGGCGCTCAACTGCAGATCGGGTTCGTCACCGAACAACTGCGCACTGCGTTGCCGGAACTCGACCGGGCCGAGGTCGACGCCTTGGCCGCCGGTTGGGATCAACTGGATCAACTGCGCGCCGATATGGAGGCCACCGAACGCGCGGTGTCGACCATGGAGGGGTTCCGCAAGAACTCCTGGCTGCCGTGGGTACGCGCCGCGTTGCGGTTGCGGGCCGATCGGGCCGCGCGGGCCCGCAGCACGTTCGACCGGGTCACCCGGGACGAGCGTGGGGCCGGCCAGGATGTTGCGGACCTGACCACCCGGGAGACCGACCTGGAATCGGCCGTGCGCACCGCGGGCAGGGACGTCGAGGAGGCCGCTGCCGCCCGGGAGGCACTGCAGGAATCCGATCGGTACCGCGACGCCCAGGGCCGGATCGACCTGCTGGCGCGCCACCGGGCGGAGGCGAACCGGCTGCAGGACCAACTCGGCCGGGACGAGGCCGAGGTCGTGCGGGCCGACAACCGACTGAACACGACCCGCACCGACGTCGAGCAACGTGTCCTGGATGCGAACGAGGCGCGCCGAGCAAGCGAGGAGACCCGTGACCGGCTCGCCGCCGCAGCCTCCGACGCGCAGGTTCCGGTGCCCAGCGGCGACATCGACCTGGCCCTGCTCGAACAGCGTCTGGTCGAACGGGACCGTGCGATCGGACGGGCCAGGGAACTGTTGCGGGAGGCCGAACGGGCCGAGGCCGCTGCGAGCCGGGCCGAGGAATCCGCTGCCGATGCCCGTGACCGCGCGCAACGCGACCGGGCCTCCGCGACCGCCACCTGGCAGCAGGCCGAGGAAGCCCGCACCGCAGTGGTGGCCGCGCTGGCGCTGTGGGCCGACGAGGTGCACCCCGCGGTCACCGACGATGTGGTGGACGCCTGGGTGGGCGCCATTGCGGCCGAGGTGGTCGACGGTCGGGTGCCCGGCCTGCCGGTGCGGGACCTGGTCCGCGCCGATTGGTACGATCCGGCGCGGCTCGTCCTCGACCGTGACCTCCACGAGGCACAACGACGCAAGCGCACCGCGCAGGAACAGGCCGTCGACCTGGGTCGGCGCATCGAGGCCTTGAAGTCCGCCCCGACACCGACATTCGCGACCCCGCCCGGCTGGCAGCGCCGGACCCGGCCCGCGCCGTCCGAGAACGGGGCACCGTTGTGGGCGCTGGTCGACCCACAGCCAGACCTGCCGATGGCCGAACTGGCGCACATCGAAGCGGCTTTGGCCGCGCAGGGAGTCCTGGACGCCTGGGTGACACCGGATGGGTACCACGGCACCCGGGACGGAATCGATGCCGTGCTGGCCCCCGACTCCGACGACGTCGACAACCCGCAACCGTCGCTGGCGCGGGTCCTTCGTCCGGCCCACGGGTCGGGTGCGCTGGCGCGGCCGGTGACGACGCTGCTGGACCGCATCCGACTGGTCGACAATGACCAACAGTTGCCGACCTCGGGTCTGGCGGTGACCCGGCAGGGCCGTTGGCGAGCCGGAGATCTGGCCGGGGCCGCCGAACCGTCCCACCCCAACGCCGAATGGCTCGGGGAGTCGGCCCGCGCCGAGCAGCGTCGTCGGCTGGTCGCCGAACTCGAGCAGGAGCGAGACCAGGCGTTGGCGGAGGTCGAGGCGGCCACAGCGGAGGAGGAACGGGTACGGGCCGCGTCGGTGGCGTTGACCGAGCAGTTCGAGCACTGCCCGTCCGATGACCACGTGCGCACGGTTCTCACCCTCGCCGGTGAGCGGGAGACCGCCGCGGATAAATCCGAGCAGGAAGCCGATCAGGCCGAGCGACGAGCAGCCGACGAGCGAGCCACGGCCCACCGGGCGGTGGCGGCGCTGCGGGAACACTGCGCCGACGCCGCGTTGCCGCACGACGCGTCCGGTCTCGACACGGCCAAGGACGAGGTCAATGACGTGCGGCGCCGCGCCGACCGACTCCGCACTGCCCGGCAACGGTTGGCGGACGGGTTGTCGACCCTGGAGGCTGCGCAAGCGCGCTTCGAGCAGGATGAGGCGCTGGCCCTCCGGGCCCGGGAAGCCTTCGATCGGACCACCGGAGACCTTGGGGAAGCCCGCGCCACCGTCGAAGCGCTCGAGTCGACGATGGGCGCCGACGATCAGGTGATCGTGGCCGAACTGAGTGAGTTGA
Organism: Propionibacterium sp.; assembly: GCA_012719335.1. Classification (GTDB taxonomy): domain Bacteria; phylum Actinomycetota; class Actinomycetes; order Propionibacteriales; family Propionibacteriaceae; genus JAAYAO01. The sequence goes on from JAAYAO010000382.1 coordinate 8,914, forward strand.
AGCAACGCGAGGAGGACGCCAAGACGCGACGGTCGAAGGCCGAGGACGACCTGCGTGAGGTGATCGGGCGGTTGGCGAAGGCACGCACCACGTTGGAGACCGTCCAGCGGCGACGCGAGGAGGCGACCGTGGCCCGGGACGACGCGTTCGCGGACTTCCGGGTGCTCGTCGACCGCGGTTTGGCATCCGAAGCGGCCCTGGACCTACCCGACGCCGAGGCGGTCTCGATCGAGAAGGTACGCGAGCAGGTGGTTGCGGTGCGCCGTGAGGTGCAGATCACCGGCTGGCCCGACGATGAAGCCGCCCAGGGCACTGTCGAGCGTCGGTTGTCATCGGAACTCACCCAGGCGGTGCACAACGTGCGCGCGGACCTGGAAGCTCGGGGCCGGTCGATGCAGGTGGTCGTCGATGACGTCGGCCTGCCACGGGTGGAGGTGTTGGTGGATGCCGGCGGGACGCCGCACGGCCCGTTGGAGGCGTCCGCGCTGCTCACCCGCATTCACGAGGAACTGTCGACGACCTACACCGACCGGGTGCAGGAAACCCTCAACGAGTTGCTCGGATCGACGTTCCTGGAACACCTCCGGGGCCGGGTCGGCGCCGCCGACGCGCTGGTGGGACGGATCAACGATGTGCTGGAGAAGCACCCGGTGGTGACCACGTCGACCTCGCTGCGGATTCGGCTCGAACCGGCCAATGAGAGCGACGGCCGGATGCTGGCGGCATTGCGCGGGTCGTCCCTGGCGAACCCCGAAGCCGCCGCTCATATTCGCGAGCACCTGCGCAACCGGGTGGAGGCTGCCAAACGCGATGCCCAGTCACAGGGGGAGGCCGACTGGCGCGATCGGCTGACCCGGACCCTCGACTATCGCGGATGGTTCGAGGTCGCGCTGCAACGCAAGATCGGTGCCGGTGGACGATGGCAGCCGTTGACCACCCAGAGTTTCGCGGAGATGTCCGGCGGGGCACGGGCCGTGATGCTGATGCTGCCGCTGGTCGCCACCCTCGCGGCGCTGTACGAGGACATGGACGGCGGCCCCCGACCCCTGTGGCTGGACGAGGCCTTCGACGGGCTGGACAGCGCGAACCGGGCGACGGTGATGGACCTGTTCCGCAGCTTCGACTTCGACGTGCTGCTCGCCGGCCCGGCCAGGTTGGTGAACGTTCGTACCGTGCCGGCCGCCGCGATCTGGCAGGTGGTGCGTGCACCGGCCCCGCTACCCGGAGCGGAATTGATGCTCGAACTGTGGGCCGGAGATGGGCTCCGGGTGGTGGATGTACCCAACGTGCTACCGACCCGGCTCGATCAGGAACCGCCGAACGATACTCAGGATGCCCTGCTATGAGCGACGTGCCGTCGTTCATCCTGGAGTGGGCCCGCCGCCCGGGACCTCGCACGGTACTCACGGAGGCGCGCAAGCGCCTCGAATCGGGCGGCCTGGGGCAGCGCGCCCAGCTCAACTGTGCGCTCTCGGACGCCGAACGGGCCGAGGTCGGGAAACTGATGCCCGCTGCCTGGCAGCACAGCTCGAAACCGGTCTCGGTGCGGGAGTTGCGCAGGCAACTGGAATCCCACGCAGTGCAGTTGGAGGAACTTCTCATCGAGCTCGACGGCCCGCTGCGCGACCGTCGGGCGGAAGCACGTGAGGCCCGGACTCTCGCCGAGGCGGAGCGCCGGGAGGCACTGGACGAACTGGCTGCGCTGCTCGACCTGCCGGTACCGGAGCGGATGCGCGAGGACGTGTACCTCTCTCTCGACCGATGGGTGCTGCGCAGGGTGCCACCGCGAGCCCGGGCGTCCGCGGTGGCGAAGGTCGTGGGTGAGTTGCCGCAGGTGGAGGAGTTGCTGGCCGCCTTCGCTGCCCGGGTGTTCGGGGACGCACACGCGTTGGACCAATCTCGTCCGCTCGGTCGCGCGGTGGCGCGGTTCCTGGCGGTGCGCACGGCGGTGTCGGCCGCCGTGGCCGTCGACGACGGGCAGGGATCGCCGCTGTCGGCTTTCACCGACCCGGTGATGAGTCCGGACGCATGGCGACAAGCCTGGGCGGCCGGCAACGTCGCGTGTGATGCGGTGTCGTCGACCGTCCTGGTGCTGAACCTGCCGATCGTGGGCAACGCGCCCGCGGTCGCGCAGTGCGCCGCGGCCCCGGGCGAACCCACCTGGTTGACGCTGCGGTCGTTGCGGGGATCGCTCGCGCTGGGCGGGCCAATGGACGTGTTCGTGTGCGAGAACCCGAGCATCGTCGAAGCCGCGGCCGCCGCCCACGGTGCTGCCGGTGCACCCCTGGTGTGCACCTTCGGCCGTCCGACGGCCGCGGTGTGGCAGTTGTTGCGAGCCATCGCAGCCGAGGCCCGATTCCACGTCCGCGCGGACGGGGACAGCACTGGTTGGAGTATCGTGGCCGCGCTGACCCGGGCGTTCCCCGCAGCTCGGCCATGGCGGATGCCGCTGGGCACGACCACCTACGAGGAAGAGCTGATCGGTGAGCTGATCGCCGACCTGGCCCGGTCGGCCGGTTGATCGTCCGCCTTCCTGCCTTCAGGCCGGCGGGAAATGCGTGGCCAAGGCACGATGCGTGGCCGCAACATCCACCTCACCGGTTTGCTCGGTCAGGAGCTTGCGCAGTTTGCGGGGCATCAGGACGTGGACACCCCGGGTGCGGAACGTGCCGGCGATCAACGGCCAGTCGGCTTCGATGAAGCACAGTGCTCCGAAGACCGGCAGGTCACCCACCACGGCCCGGACCAGATCCATCTGTTTCAGGACCCCGTCGACCAACTTGGTGCGGTCACGCCCACCCACCGTCAGCTTCTCGACCCGTGGGCTCAGGATGCCTCCCTCGATCTTGAGGTCGGGGCGTCCCTTGTACCGCTTCGCGTCGATCACCCACACCGGCCGGTGTCACCGCCATGTGGTCGATGTTCGCCTTCGCCCGTGGGATGCGGCGGTCATACAGTAGGGCGATACCGCGCTCGGTGAGATCGTGAAGCTTGGCGCCGAGGATCTCCTCCCCGAGAGCACCCTGATCCCAGGCCTTGGTGCTCTGGCCCGGTCCGAAGACCTTCAGGAGCGCGCCACCGATCAACGGATGCTCGGCGCGTACCCGGGCATCACGCTTGGCCATCCGGCGTTCGTACTCGCGCCGGGCGGAGGAACCGGCTGTGCCGGAATCCACTTCCTCCTCGGGGGCCGCGGCAGCCTCCTGAACCATGAGCGGCTCGACCACCGGGGCATCCGTGGCAACAGGCGGAGCAATGTCGGGTTCGGCTACGTCATCGGTGATGCCGGCTGAGCCGGATTCGTCCGGGCAGCTCACACAACGGACCGTCTTGGTGGCCCGTTCGAAAATCGCCTCGTGCTTGGCGGGAAGGTCGGTACCGCACAACCGGCACGTGCCGGCGTAGCGCAGCTTCATCCGCTTGTCCGGGGGCGGGGCCGTGGGCACGGTCGGGCTCTCGCTCATCGGTTCCACTCCTGTCCGGCGGTCGGGCGACGGGGGCGCGGGTGCCGAACCGTCGATGCGACCGTATCCCGGCTGATTGACGGCCGCTGTGCGCAGACTCGTGACTGAGACCTCGAGCATGTGGCCGGCCGAAGCCATATTGTCCTCGGCTTCGGCCATGCTTGCGGTTTGAGTCACGCGGGTTACCCGGGGGCCATCACCCGCCGGGAGTCGCTCCATATCGGGTCGTGACCTGTTCGGCGCCGTACCTCCAGTGCCGGAGCAGGGCAAGGGGCAGCGTTCGGGGCCGAAACTGCGCACCGACGGGGTGACCGCCGACCCAGAATGTAAACACAGTTGGTGTTCCTGTTGGGCAGGGCGCTGCTAATGTCCCGACCAACTGATGCGGGTGCATTCTGGAGGAAAAGTGGAAACCCGAAACCGGCGCTGGATCCTGTGGGGACTATTGGTGCTGGGGGCGGTATTCCTGTCCGGCTGTGGCGCCAGACTCGACTCGGTGCTGCAGATCAACCCCGACGGATCGGGTGAGCGCACGATCACCGCAACGGTCAGCGCCGATGACCAGGAGCAGTACCTCAAGGGCAACGCGGCTCAGCTCGACGAGATGTTCACATCCTCCACCCCGGAACAGTTGGAGTACCTGGGCATGAGCGATGCCGCCGAGGGGGCCAAGGTCTACTCGTTCAAGATGACCTTCGCGAACCTCGAGGAGTACACCGACAAGGTGACCCGACTGCTGGCCGCCGGAGGCAACCGCAACCCGGTCGAGATCGAGATGCAGATCGACGACTCGGTGTTCCGCAAGGGTCTGACCTACGTGGACAATGTCAACAACGTGGGCCTGATGAACTGGGCGGCCCAGGCCGTCCACGACTCCGATGTGTTGGGTGAGCAGAAGGAGAACGTGTCGGTCAACGACCTCTCCGAAGAGGGCCGGACCCACGTGCGGCTGGGGGAGAAGGAATACGACCCGTACTACGGTGCGGCCCGCATTCAGGAGGTCGACGACCTCGGCGCCACCTCGGTGCAGGTTGCCACCACCGGCGCCGAAACCGGCGAGTTCCACCGCACCATCACCTACGAGCTGCCGCGGGAGCACTACATCGTCGACGAAGCCGGTTTCGACGAGTTCTTCTCCTCGGTCACCCCCGAGGACGGGACGTTGACCCCGGCCGGCTCCACCGGCACCACCTGGGTGTTGGACTTCACCTCCGACGACCCGGCCGACATCGTCTCGTGGACCAACGCCGCCCTGATGAGCGAGGAGACCCAGTTCGCCGTCGAATCACGGCCCGCCGAGGGGGAGGGCCAGTTGGCCCGGGAGTTGCGGGTCGTCGACTACTTCGACTGTGCCGCGGTGTGTCATCGCAACGGGGTTGTCTCGGGCACGATCGAACTGCCCGAACCCTGGTACCAGAGGGGCGGCAGTTCGCCGTCCACCGAACCCATCACCTACGTCAAGCCGGTGCAAGCCACCAGCGTCGCCGCCCGGGTGACGGTGGCCGAGAGCAACCCGTCCCTGACGATGACGTACGCCTTCGAGGCGGCCGACGTGGCAGGGTTGGAGGACGCGGCCGCCCGGGCATTGAGCTTGTCCGACACCAGTGACGTGACCCTGAGCGACGAGGATGGCCGCACGGTCTTCACCGTGGAGTACGAAGCCGAGAATCCGCAGGCATACACCAGCCACTTGGGGGAGCGCTTCGGCGCCTTGCGGATGGACGTGCAGGAGGTCGGATCCACGCTGTTCCAGCGCCGGACGATGAGTGAAGTCTCGTTCACCGCACCCGGTTACGACCTGATCGGCGGGCCGGTGGACCTCACCATCGAGTTCGCCGGCCTGGGCGAGATCGACCAACAGTCGTCCTCGCTGCCACCGGGGGCGACCGTGGACGGCAACGTGGTCACCCTCACCGCGAGCGGGGTAGCAGTGTCGACATGCTCGTGCTGGCCGAGCGGACGAAGTGGTTCGGCATCGCGCTGGTGGCGGGCCTGATCGTTGTGGCACTGGCCGGTGCGGTGGTGTTGGTGGTCGTGCTGCGCCGGATGGCGGGTAACTCCGAGCCGGCACCGGGGGCTGCGGCTGTTGCCGGGCCCGGGGCTGCTCCGGGTGGGTCGCCGATGGGCACCCCCTCCGGACCCGGTTACCAGGGCACTCCGCCTCCGCCGATGTCGCAGGGCACCCCGCCGCCGATGTCGCAGGGCACCCCGCCGCCACCGACATCACAGCCCTCCGCACCACCTCTGCCGCCGGCCGGGCCGGCTTCACCCGGCCCGCACCGGGGCAATGTGCCGGGCGGGGGAACCAACCCGTGGAGTGACTGGGAGAAGTAGGCCGAGCCCGGTCGTCCGGTCGGGGTGGACGCACTCACCAGACCAGGTGGTCGAGCAGAATCCTGACTCCCATCAGAATCAGGATCACCCCACCGACGATCTCGGCGGGCTTCTGGAAGCGCCCGCCGAACGCCGAGCCGAGCTTCACCCCGATCAGGGTGATCACGAAGGTGACCACGGTGATCAGCACGGCCGCGATCCAGATGTTGACCTCCAGCAGGGCGAAGCTGATGCCCGCGGCCAGCGCGTCGATCGAGGTGGCCACCGCGAGCACGAACATCGCCCTGATGCCGGTGTCCAGCCGGGGCCTCTGCTCGTCGTGTTCCCGGAAGGCCTCGATCAGCATGTGGGCGCCGATCAGGGCCAGTAGGCCGAAGGCGATCCAGTGGTCGATGCTGGCGATCGCGTCCCGGAACCCGGTGCCGAGGAAGTAGCCGAGCAGGGGCATCAGCCCCTGAAAGATGCCGAACCACGCCGCGATGATGAGGGCCGCGCGAGGCTGCACCCGACGTCCCATGGCCATGCCCTTGCCGACCGCCACCGCGCCGGCGTCCATGGACAGGCCGATCGCGACGAGAAAGAGTCCCAGCGTCATCGGCTACCTGCCTGTCGAAGAATCAGCGGCCCACACAGTACGCGACCCGGGCCCACTTGTGTCTCATTCTGCGACGCATCGTGGACGTTCACCCGCGATGAGCACCCGGACCGGGCTGGGAAAGTATGGGGGCATGGACGAACTGTGGGCGCACATCGGTATCACCGGCGTTCAGGTGCTCGGGGTGGTGCTGGCCACCACCGTCCTGTACCTGGTGTACGCAGGAGTGATTCGGGTGCTGGGGCGACGCATCCGAGCGAGTACGTCGACATTCAGCCTGGTGCTCGCCACGGTGATGGGGTCGTTGATCGCCCGCGCCATGCTGGGCAACTCACCGACCCTGATCGGCGGGCTGGTCGCCCTGATCACCCTGGTCACCCTGGAAGGCAGCTTCGGGATGCTGCGCCGGCGGCTTCCGCACCGGGGCAGGGCCTGGCGGTATCAACCCACCGTGATCCTGGTGGACGGGGTGGTGCTGCCCGCAGCCTTGCGGGCCACCGGGCTGCGGGAGCACGAGATCGTCACCCGACTGCGCCACCAGGGTGTCACCAGTTACGCGGACCTGGCCTTGGTCATCCTCGAATCGGGCGGCTCCCTCACCGTGCTGCGCACCGGGCAACGGATTCAGCAACGATTCCTGTGGGACGTCCGGGGCGCCGGTGATCTGCCCGACGGCATCGTCGATCGCGAACCCTGACCTGTCGGGGTGTGGTGAGCGCGCCGGTCGGTGTGCCAGATTCGGGAACCGAGCCGAAGGGAGCCGGATGAACAACGACGAGGCGTACGACGAACTCCTGCACCGCAGCAATGGCGCGATGATTGTCGTCACCGCCCACGACGGCAAGCACCGTGCCGGGTGCCTGGTGGGCTTTCACAGCCAAGCCGGTATCGAGCCGCGCCGACACGCAGTGTGGCTGTCGAAGGCCAACATGACCTTCCGGGTCGCGCTGCACAGCAGCCATCTCGCGGTGCACTTCCTGGGCGCCGACGACAAGGAACTCGCCCGACGCTTCGGCGAGGTCAGTGGTGACGAGAGGGACAAGTTCGACGGCCTCGACTGGGCGCCCGGCCCCGGCGGGGCTCCGGTGCTCGCAGCGTTGCCCGACCGCTTCGTCGGCCACCGGGTGGCCATGTTCGACGCGGCGGGGGATCACGCCTGCTTCATCCTCGCCCCCGAGCAGGCCGAACTGTCGGCTGATGCACCCGAAGCCGAAACGCGGCCCTTGCGGGTGGCCCAACTCGATGATCTGGTGCCCGGCCACGAGGTCGAGGAACGCCCGGTACCCGCCGACGTGAACGATCCGTCCGGGTAGGGCCGGAACGAAGCGTGGTTTCAAGGGTGGAAGGGCATAAAAGTAGTGGCCCTGACCACCGTTTCCAGTAGTCAGGGCCACATTCGTAGCGGGGACAGGATTTGAAACTGTGACCTCTGGGTTATGAGCCCAGCGAGCTACCTAGCTGCTCCACCCCGCGTCGACAACAGATACATACCTTACGCGCCGACCCGGTTCGAATCAAATCGGGCCGTTCACCTGTCGTCCACCCCGGTGTTACCCGGTGGGAGCGGCCTCCACAGTACTCGCCCTCGGACAATAACCAAGCCCTGCTGCAAACCGCCTTCTAGTGGGCCGATATCCGATACACGCCGATGAGAGGCGCTGAGAAGGCGGTTTGCAGCAGCGGGGGTGGGGAACCGGGGACAGTGAGGGGTGTGCCGGGGCTCAGGGCCCACGGTGGTGGTGTTGCCGGTCGGCCAGGGGTTCGTCGGCTGCTCAGTGCCGGGGTGGTTGGTCGGCCAAGGGGGCCTCGGTGCCCAATACCCGGGACGCGAGTGGCCAATACCCAAAAAGCCGACCGGGCCGTTACCCGGCCGTTATAAAACGGTACCCGCCTCGTTGTCGATTCCGGGCTGCTTCGGTGCCCACAAATGCATGCGAAGGCCTAGGCTGAGGGCCATGATTTCCGGTTTCGCAATCGGCCATCATCAGGTGCGCGCACCCGGGTGGCAGACCGGAACGACCGTAATTGTCGCCGAGGACGGCGCCACCGCCGGGGTGGACGTGCGCGGCGGCGGGCCGGGCACCCGCGAAACCGACGCCCTCGACCCCACCACCTTGACCCAGCAGGCGCACGCCCTGGTGCTCACCGGGGGCTCCGCCTACGGGCTGGCGGCCGCCGACGGGGTGATGCAGGCCCTCGCCGAACGCAACATCGGCTTTCCGGTCGGCACCGAACCCCACGAAGTGGTGCCGATCGTGCCGGCCGCGGTGATCTTCGACCTGGGTCGGGGCGGTGAGTTCGGCAACCGGCCAACCGCCGAGTTCGGGCGCCTCGCGCTGGCCAACGCCACCACCGACGATCCGGCCCAGGGCACCGTCGGTGCCGGTACCGGCGCGGTCTGCGGGGGAGTGGCCGGCGGCTTCGGCTACACCGAGATCACCATCGATGGCGACCAGCCGATCACCGTGGCCGCCGCCGCGGTGGTCAACGCCGCGGGGTCGGCGGTGGACCCGGGCACCGGACGACTCTGGGCCGACCGCACCCGCAGGCTGCCCGCCCCGACGCCCGAGCAGTGCACCGCCCTGAGCGAAGCCCGCACCAACGCGGCCTCGATCAACACCACGATCGGGGTGATCCTCACCGACGCGACCCTCACCAAGGCCCAGGCCAACAAGGTCGCCCAGGTCGCCCACGACGGTCTGGCCCGGGCGATCACCCCGGTGCACTCGATGACCGACGGGGACACGATCTTCTGCATGGCTTCGGGAACCGACGCCCCGCTGCCGCACACCCCGGCCGGCGTCACCACCTTCAACACCATCCTGGAGAAGGCCGCCGAGGCATTCACCGAGGCCTGCCTGAACGCGATGACCCATGCCGAGAGCCACGGGCGGTGGCAGTCCTACACCGCCCTCACCACCTGAAACCCACGAAAATGCACATGTCGAGGAGCACAATGCGCAGCAAGTTCATCAGCCTGATCGGCGGCGTGATCGCCGTGGCGCTGATTCTCACCGGATGCGCCGGCAACGGCGGCAACGGCAACGGTGACAACGGCGGCGGAGCCACCGACACCCTGGTGATCGGGGCCGTCGCCCAGCCGCCGACCATGGACGCGGTCACCAACGACTCGGCCGCGATCCCGCAGGTACTGCTGTACAACGTCTACGAGACGTTGGTGAAGATGGGCTCCGACGGTGAACTGCAGCCGCTGCTGGCTCAGCGCTGGGAAGTGTCCCCCGACAACCTGACCTACACCTTCCACCTGGAGCCGGGCGCCACGTTCGCCTCGGGCAAGCAGGTCACCTCCACCGATGTGAAGCACAGCATCGAACGCATCCAGGCCGGTGAACCCGCCACCAACGTGCTGCAGACCCAGATGGAGGTCGTCGAATCGATCGACGACAGCGACCCGGCCGTTGCGGTGATCACCCTCAACCGGTCCAGCAACGCCTGGCTGTACAACATGAGCTCCACCGGCGGGATGATCTTCGACTCCGAATCCGACGCCGACCTGGCCACCACCACCGCCGGCTCGGGCCCCTACCAACTGAAGCAGTGGAACCAGGGCGACTCGGTGGTGCTGGAACGCAACGACGACTACTGGGCCACCCGTCAGCCGTTCAGCGAGGTCACCTTCCGCTACTTCTCCGACCCGAACGCGATGAACAACGCGATGCTGTCGGACGACCTCGACATCATCTCCAACCTGCAGGCACCACAGGCGATCGACCAGTTCTCCGACGAGTCTCGCTTCCAGATCATCGAGGGCACCACCAGTGGTGAGGTCGTGCTGGCGATGAACCACGAGAACGAAGCACTCGCCGACGTGCGGGTGCGGCAGGCGATCATGCACGCCATCGACCGCCAGGCGCTGGTCGACACGATCTGGAACGGCCACGGCACCCTGATCGGTTCGATGGTGCCGCCCACCGACCCCTGGTTCGAGGACCTGTCGGGCGAGTACGAATACGACCCGGAGAAGGCCAAGGAACTGCTCGCCGAAGCCGGTTACGCCGACGGGCTGACCCTGCGCCTGCGTCTGCCGGTGCTGCCGTACGCCACCAGCGGGGGACAGTTCGTCGCCAGCCAGCTCGGTGAGGTCGGCATCACCGCCAACATCGACGAGCTCGAGTTCCCGGCTCGCTGGCTGGACGAGGTGCTGACCAAGGCCGACTACGACATGACGATCGTCTCCCACGTCGAACCGCGCGACATGGTCAAGTACGCCGACCCGGCCTACTACTGGCGCTACGACAATGCCGAGTTCCGGACGCTGATGGAGGAAGCCGACGCCGGCAGTCACGACGAGTACGTCGAGAAGATGCGCGAGGGCGCCCGGATGTTGAACGAGGACGCCGCCGCGAACTGGTTGTTCCTGCTGCCCAACCTGGTGATCGCCCGCGAGGGCATCACCGGCCTGCCGCAGAACGCCACCTCGCTCAGCTTCGACCTGACCAACATCGCGGCCCGCTGAGCCGCGCCCACCCGAATGGCGCTACGGATTGCGACCAGGGTCGCTGCCTTCCTGGGCAGCGTCCTGGTTGCGTCCATCCTGATTTTCATCGTCACCTCGGCGCTGCCCGGTGACGTCGCCCAGGTGATCCTGGGCACCAACGCCGACCCGGCCGCGGTCGAGGCACTGCGGCAACGCCACGGCCTGGACCGTCCCCTGCCGGTGCAGTACCTCGACTGGCTGTTCGGCATGTTCGTCGGAGACTTCGGCCACTCCTACCTCACCGGCCAGTCGGTGATCAGCCGCATCTCCCCGGCGATCGGGGTCACCCTGTCGCTGGTGTTGGGCGGCATGCTGTTCGCCGTCCTCTTCGCCATCCCGATGGGCATGATCGCCGCGATCCGCCGCCGGCACGCCTCCGGCGCGCTCGCCTCGGCACTGTCCCAGATCGGGCTGGCCATCCCCGCGTTCTGGGCCGGGCTGATGCTGGTCTACCTGTTCGCGGTGAACCTGGGCTGGTTGCCCGCCAACGGTTACATCCGGTTCGGCAACGACCCCGGACGGTGGGCCCGCCACCTGGTGCTGCCGGTGCTGTCACTGGCCATCGTCCAGGGTTCGGTGCTGTCGCGCTACGTCCGCTCGGCGATCATCGAGGTGCTCGGTGAGGACTGGATCCGCACCGCCCGCGCGATCGGCTGGACGAAGTGGGGCGCGCTGATCCGCCACGGCCTGCGCAACGCGTCCCTGTCGGTGGTCACCGTGCTCGGCCTGCAACTGGCCACCCTGTTCGTCGGGGCCATCGTGATCGAATCGGTCTTCGCCCTGCCCGGGCTCGGCTCGGTGCTGCTGGCCGCGGTCGCCCAGCGCGACCTGATGATCGTGCAGGGCACCGTGATGCTGCTGGTGCTCGCGGTGTTGGTGATCAACGCCCTGGTCGACCTGAGCTACCTCGCCCTCGACCCCCGCCTGCGGAGCCGTCGATGAGCAATCTGAAACGCCTCACCCTCTGGCTGGGGGCCGGCCTGGTCGCGATCGTGGTGCTCGCCGCGGTGGTGTCACTGTTCTGGACACCCTTCGACCCGACCCTGGTGCGTCCGGCCAACCGGCTGCAACCGCCCGGCTGGCCGCACGTCCTGGGCACCGACGGGTTCGGCATCGACATGGCCTCCCGGTTGATGGCAGGCGCCCGGATCTGCCTGCTGGTCGGCATCATCGCCGTCGCGATCGCCGCGGTGATCGGGGTGCCGCTCGGGGTGTTCGCGGGCATGAGCAAGAACTGGGTGTCGTCGCTGGTGTTGCGCGCCACCGACATCCTCTACGCCTTCCCGGCGCTGCTGTTGGCGATTCTGCTGGCGGCCACCTTCGGCGGGTCGACCTGGACGGCGATGACCGCGATCGGCATTGCCTCGATCCCGGCCTTCACCCGGATGGCCCGGGCCGCGACCCTGCAGGTGATGGCCTCGGAATATGTGCTGGCCGCTCGCTCCTCGGGCACCAGCCGGATGGGCATCGCGGTGCGTCACGTCGCCCCCAACATCGGCCCGGTGATCGGGGTGCAGGCCTCGGTGTCCTTCGGTATCGCGATCCTCGCCGAGGCCGCGCTGAGCTACCTCGGGCTGGGCACCCCACCGCAGACCCCCACCTGGGGTCGGATGTTGAAGGACGCCCAGGTGTTCGTGTTCAGCGGTGACCCCCTGGTCGCGGTGCTGCCCGGCTTGGCGATCGCCGGGGCCGTCCTGGGTTTCAACCTGCTCGGCGACGGCCTGCGCGACCTGCTGGATCCGCGGCTGCGCGAATCCACCGTCCGGGCGGAGCAGGGTCGATGACCGCGCTGGACGTGCGCGACCTGTGCGTCGCCTTCGGGGATCGGCCGCCCGCGGTGGTCGACGTCGACCTGCAGATCGCCGAGGGCGAACGGGTCGGGCTGATCGGCGAATCCGGCTCCGGCAAATCGGTCACCGCACTGGCCGTGATGGGGCTGCTGCCCGAGTACGCCACGGTCACCGGCGAGGTGAGACTGGCCGGGCAATCGCTGCTGGGCCGCACCGACCGGCAGATGTCCGCCCTGCGTGGTCACGCCCTCGGGATGGTCTTCCAGGAGCCGATGAGCGCCCTGGACCCGACCATGAAGGTGGGCCGCCAGATGGGCGAGGTGATCGAACTGCACCGCCCCAAGGTCGGCCGGGCCGGCCGCTACCTCGAAGTGCTCGACATGCTCGACCGGGTCGGCATCGACGACCCGCAACGGATCATCGGGTCGTACCCGCATCAGCTCTCCGGCGGGCAACGGCAACGGGTGGTGCTGGCGATGGCCCTGATCAACAGCCC
>JAAYAO010000008.1 GCA_012719335.1 Propionibacterium sp.
AGACCACGTGATGGTGGTTGTCATGGGTGTTGAGCTCGTACCGGGCACTGCGGCCGGCCGGTTCGACCCGGCGCAGCAGACCGGCATCGGTGAGGGCCTTCAGGACGTCGTAGATCGCCTGGGTGGACACCGCACCCAGCCGGCGGCGCACCAGGGCACGAATCTCGTCGACATCGGTGTGCGGGTGCTCGGCCAACTCGTTGAGCACCGCGACACGCGGCGCGGTGACCCGGAGCCGGGCCTCACGCAGCAGAGTCGGTGCATCGAGCATGTAAACAGCATAGCTCCAAGAGTTGAAAGATTCCAGTTTAAGAAACTTCCTCTTTGTGACCTGGGTTCTCGGGTGGCACTGCTCCCGTCCCGATGCCGTACCGCCGGACGCCACCGGCGACGTGATCGCGGTATCCTCGGGCAGGCAGTGCTGATCACGCAGAGAACGGAAACCGCAACGATGAACGGACAGTGGATCTTCACCGAGCATGCCCATGGTGATCGGTGGGGAGGCCTCGGGTTGCGTTCGGCCGGCGGGATCAGCGCTTCGGAGTGGTTCGATCTGGCCAGTGGGGCCGGATTGCTGCTGGTGCCGGACGGCAAGTGGAACGAGGGTGGCCGCTGGCACCTCTACTACATCGCGCCGGGCACCACTCAGCCGGTCAATGCCGATCATCTGCTGAAGGTGGTCGACCCGGTCTATCGCCGCAACCCCGTGCACTGGGCCGAGGTGGAGGCCCGGTGTGTCGAGTTCGTCAACCACCTGGTGGGTGACGTGACCAACTACGAAGACATCGTCACCGCCTACCGGGAGTCCGTGGCCGGGCGGGAGGCCGTCGAGCAGGACGACGAGGAGCCGAAGGCGGTCGAAGCCGAGCCGGCCGGAACCGAGTGAGTGCGGGTAAGTTAACGAAACCCTTCCCGAAGGTGAACGGAAGGTTAACGACTCTGCTACAATGAGGTCATTGGCTACCCCTGAGGAGGCGTCAACATGACCTCGTTGTTGGATCTCGACCACCAGTTCGAACGCACCATGGCGTCGTTGGTGCACGATTACGAAGGCGTGTTCACCCCCGATGAGGTGCGCGAAGCCTTCACCTCCGCCCGCCGGCACATCGAGCCGCAGGCCACCGTCGAGGAATTCCTGCCGATCCTGTCCGAGCGGATGGCCCGGCACCTGCTGACCGCGAAGGGGCAGGCCGAGGGTCGACTCACCAAGCCGCTGCCCGAGGTGCTGTTCGTTTCCGATCGCAACTCCGCACGCTCGCACATGGCTGCGGCGTTGATGCGGGTGTTGTCGAACGGCCGGGTCAACGTGCGCTGCGCCGGATCGCACCCCAAGGGTGGGCTCGACCCGCTCGCGGTCGAGGTGCTCGCCGAATGCGGCATCAAGATCCAGGAGCCCTACCCGATGCCGTTCAGCACCAGCCTGGCCGATGCGGCCGACTACCTGGTGGTGCTGGGCGATCACGACTTCCACGGCTACCCGGGCATCACCTGGCTGGAGTGGGAGGTCGAAAGCCTCGACGGTGAGGGCTTGGAGGGCGCCCGCGCGGTGCGTGACCAGCTCGAGGAGCGCGTCCGCTCGTTGCTGGCCGAGATCGAAGCCGCCGGCCACTTCGCCGCCTGAGGGCGACAGGCCCCGGGCTTGACCGGATAACCGGCCACGGCGCATTAGATTTGGCGCCATGGCAGCCACGGAGCCCGGCGAGATGATCCGCTTGGGGCAATTCCTGAAGTATGCGGGCATCGTCGCCACCGGCGGTGAGGCCCGGGAGTTGATCGCCGAGCGTCGCGTCAGCGTCGACGGTGAGGTCGAAACCCGCCGCGGACGGCAACTGCACGACGGGATGGTCGTCGAGGTGCGGGTGGGGGAACAATCGGTGCGTGAGGTCGTCGACCTCTCCGACGATGTGGACGTACCGTGGTGAGGCGCCGCGCCCGGCTGCTGGGGGTGCTGGTGGCGACCCTGGCCATGCTGGCCGGTGTCACCGTGGGAGCCCCCCGGGCGCAATCGGCAACGGTGATCGACGGCTTCGACCCCGGCATGTTGATCTCCGACGCGCATTTCTACGCGTCCACCAGAATGACCGCGGCCCAGGTGCAGACCTTCCTCGACCGGGAAGGCCGCAACTGCGTCCCGGGGCCCGACGGCACCAAGTGCCTGAAGGATTACGCCGCCGACGTGCCGGCAATGGCCGCCACCCGTTACTGCCAGGCGGTCACCGGCGGTAAGGGCTGGCGGGCGTCGCGGATCATCGCCGACCTGTCGCGGGCCTGCGGCATCAACCCGGAAGTGATCCTGGTGATGCTGCAGAAGGAACAGAGTCTGGTCTACGCGTCCGGGTCGATGCTGAACAAGACCCGATACGACAAGGCGCTCGGCTCCGGATGCCCCGATTTCCAGCCCTGCGACCCGAACGCCGCCGGGTTCGTGATGCAGGTGTACTCCGCCGGTGAACGCTTCCAGAAGTACCGCCAGCACCCCGAGCGCTACAACTACAAGGTCGGCAGCAACGTCATTTCCTACCACCCGACCGGCCAGTGCGGGTCGGCGCGGGTGAACATCCGCAACCAGGCAACCGCCGCGCTGTACACCTACACCCCGTACGTGCCGAACGAAGTGTTGATCTCCTCGGCCGGCACACAGTCCGACTCCTGCTCGGTGCCGGGCAACCTGACCTTCTACCGCTACCTCAAGCGCTGGTTCCCCGGCTCCACCACCGGCTCCACCGCGCCCCCCATTTATCCGACCCGGATCACCCCGGTGACCGCCACCACGGCCGGCACCACCGGCGTGGGGTGGACAGCCAATGTCTGGGGCACGGCCCAGGGGGTGCCCAACGCCGAGGTCTGGACCGAGGTGCGGCTGCCGGACGGACGTTGGTCACGATCCCAGACCGGGCGCACGTCCGGTACCGGGTACTACGCGCTGCCGCTGACCTACGGCCGCAACAATGCCGGTACCCAAACCTTCCGGGTTGGCGTTCGGGCCTCCAACGGCATTCACTATTCCTCGGCCGTGACCCTGACCCGGGTGTCCCTGAGTGCCCGGACGGCCGGCAGCGCGCGGATCGGAACGGTCGCCAATGTGTGGGGCACCGCAGCGGGCGCCCCCCATGCCGAGGTGTGGACCGAGGTGCGGCTGCCGGACGGGCGCTGGTCACGATCCCAGGTGCGCCGGGCATCGGGCACCGGGTACTACGTGATCCCGCTGACCTACGGGCAGAACAACCCCGGCCGCTACCAGTACCGGGTGGCCACCCGCACGAACGCCGGCACCGTGTACACCGCAGCCTTCACCTTCACGCGTTACCGGTGAGGCGCCGAAGATCCCGACAGGCGAAGGGGCTGCGGAACGGCTAGGATGCTGGGGCCCCTATAGCTCAGTTGGTTAGAGCAACGGACTTTTAATCCGTGGGTCCTGGGTTCGAGCCCCAGTGGGGGCACCCCTTGATATCACGCGGATTCCGCGCGGCTGTAGGGATCGGGCGGTCTCGCCGCCCCTCCCATGAGTGCAGTCGAGAACAGCCGAGAGCAGCGGGAAAGCGCCTTTTTGCGCCTTTCCGGTGCATGGTGCGCCTTATTTGCGCCCTCGATGCGCAGCATGGGTGACCCCCGCTCACGCGGGTTGAGGGACGCAAAAACCGCCCCCTCCCGGAGTGGGAGGGGGCGTTACTCTCACCTGCTCTAACCGGCGCAGGTTAGAGTCAGTCGTCGGGGCAGGTGGGGAGTTCGCCGGGGTCCTTCCCGGCCTCGATCAGGGCCATGCGGTGGCGCATCGCGAGTTC
>JAAYAO010000383.1 GCA_012719335.1 Propionibacterium sp.
CTCGACCCGGGCCACGTCGGACGGGTCGGTGCGCGCGTAGACGGAGTTCTTCAGCACGTCGTCGTTCAGCCGGGTCATCGTGCCGGACGCGACCAAGCGGTCGATCATCTCGTTCCACTCGGCGTCCGAACCGTCACACCAGTAGATGTCGTCGGGCTGGGTGAGCTCCGCGACCTCCCGGACCCAATCGAGCAGCTTCTCGTGGGTGGTGGGAGCAGAGGTCAGATCGGGGGTAGCAGTCACGTCGTTGTCTCCTGCACAAAGAAGGGACCAGTAGTAAAGGTGGATCGAGCCTATCCCAGCCCCTCGGGCGGCCTTCACCGAAGGGGGTCCTCCGGCCTCGATCGGCCCTCCCGAACCCCGGAAACGGCCCGGAAACGGCCTCCGGAATGATGAAGGTCACACCAGGTGGATATGACCAGTTGACTCACTGGTATCGGTACACTACAAAGAGTCGTTGAGGTGTCCCGTACAGCGGAACCATGATTGCCGGGGGTGGTGTTCACCCCGCAAGGTCTTTGTTGTGCAGGGACGCAGGGGCGCGTCCCCGGAAGGGAACCGTGGAGCAGAGCGAACGGGAGCAAGCAGCGGCCGATCTGATGGCCGCCTATTCGTCGCGGCAGCCGATCGATCCGTTGATCAACCGCTGGCCCGACATGGAGATCGAGGACTCCTACGCCATCCAGTTGTTGCAGATGGAGGAGTTCCATGCCCGGGGTCGGTACACCCAGGGCCACAAGGTCGGCCTCACCTCGGCCGTCGTACAGAAGCAGATCGGCGTCTCCCAGCCCGACTTCGGGCACCTGTTGGATGACTTCTTCCACCTGGAGCACCTGCCGATCCCGTCCACCCGCTACATCCAGCCGAAGATCGAGCCCGAGATCGCCTTCGTACTGGGCAAGTCGCTGACCGGCCCGGGCGTGACCGTGGCCGAGGCGGTCGCCGCCATCGACTACGTCCTGCCGGCGCTGGAGATCGTCGACTCGCGAATCGTCGACTGGAAGATCTCGATCTACGACACCATCGCTGACAACGCATCCTCCGGCGGCCTGGTGCTGGGCAGCACCCCCCGCAAGCTGACCGACCTGGATCTGCGGATGATGGGCTGCGTGATGCACCACAACGGCAAGCAGGTCGGCACCGGCCTGGGTGGCGCGGTGCTCGGCTCGCCGATCACCTCGCTGGTCTGGCTGGCCAACACCCTCGGCCCGCGCGGGGTCACCCTGGAAGCCGGCCACGTGGTGCTGCCCGGCTCGATCACTCCGATGGTCGCCTGTGGCCCCGGCGACACCGTCACCGCAACCTTTGCCGGCCTCGGCTCGGTAACCGCACGTTTTGATCAAGGAGATAACTGATGACTGAAGCCAAGAAGGGCACCGCAGCCATCGTCGGACCGGGCAACATCGGTACCGACCTGATGTACAAGCTGATGCGCCGCAGCGACATCATCGAACCGATCTACATGATCGGTGTGGATGAGAAGAGCGCCGGTCTGCACCGCGCCCGCAAGGCCGGCGTGACCGCCTCGCACGAAGGTGTCGACTGGCTGCTGGCCCAGGACGAGCTGCCCGACATCGTCTTCGAGTGCACCTCGGCCAAGGCCCACGCCGCCAACGCCCCGCGTTACGAGGAAGCCGGCATCGTCGCGGTCGACCTGACCCCGGCCGCGGTCGGTCCGTTCATCTGCCCCCCGGTGAACCTCGAGTTCAACCTGGACGCGATGAACGTCAACATGATCACCTGCGGTGGCCAGGCCACCACCCCGATCGTGCGTGCCATCGCCGACGTGGTTCCGGTCACCTACGCCGAGATCGTTGCCTCCCTGTCGTCGCGCTCGGCCGGCCCTGGTACCCGCGCGAACATCGACGAGTTCACCGAGACCACTTCGCACGCGCTGCAGGTCGTCGGTGGCGCCGAACGCGGCAAGGCGATCATCATCCTGAACCCGGCC
>JAAYAO010000384.1 GCA_012719335.1 Propionibacterium sp.
GGTGGCCGTGGTGGGCATGTTCACCCCCGGCACCCCCAACGACCGGGGCGAACCACGGGTGGTGAACACCCTGCTGGTCACCGGCCGAGACCGCGCCGGCAACGACGTGGCCGAGCACTACGACAAGATCAACCTCTTCGACGCCTTCGGCTTCCGCGAATCCGACACCGTCCAGCCGGGGGACCGGCGGGTGGTCGTCGACATCGGCGGGGTGCGGATCGGGCTCACCACCTGTTACGACATCCGCTTCCCCGAGCTGTACCGCGATCTGGCCTGTGACGGCGCCCACGCGATCGTGTGCAGCGCGTCCTGGCAGAACGGCCCGGGCAAGGCCGAACAGTGGGACCTGCTGGTGCGGGCCCGAGCCCTCGACTCGACCAGTTGGTTGGTCGCCGCCGGCCAGGCCGACCCGGCCCTCAGCGGCATCGAGGCCAAACGGGGCGCCCCCACCGGCATCGGCCACTCGGCGGTGATCTCCCCACGCGGGGAAGTGGTCGCATCCCTCGGCGCCGGCCCCGGCCTGCTGCTGCACGACCTGGACGTCTCCGGGCTGGACGAGGTGCGGCAGGAGATCCCGGTGCTCGGCCGCAACGACGACCGCACCGGTTGAGCCTGTCGGGCCGCGTCGGTTGAGCCTGTCGAAACCAGCGGGCCATGTGGTGGGAGCTCGTCGTTGCGTATGCGGTGACGGGTTGCGGGGTTTCGACTCGCCCGCTGCGCGGGCGGCTCAACCGGCGAAGGGGGAGCCGCGTCGGTTGAGCTTGTCGAAACCAGCGGTGGGTATCGAGCGCCCCACCGCGCCGATTTCCGTCCGGCGGGCACGTTGTGGCAAACTAGCGAGCTGTTGTCCGTGAGTTGCGGCTCCTGCCACGGGGGGACCGACCGCACCGCGGGCTCATCCAGACCCACCAGCTCAGGTGACCTGTGGCACCGGCAAGGAAGTTCCATGAACCAGCTCATTGCAGCCATCGACGCCCAGTCCAAGCGCGACGACATCCCCGAGTTCCGCGCGGGCGACTCGGAGAAGGTGCACGTGCGAGTCATCGAAGGCAGCCGCTCCCGTGTCCAGGTTTTCGCCGGCGTGGTGATCGGCCGCAGCGGCTCGGGCCTGCAGGAGACCTTCACCGTCCGCAAGGTCAGCTTCGGTGTCGGCGTGGAACGAACCTTCCCGGTGCACACCCCGATCATCGAGAAGATCGAGGTCGAGCGTCGCGGCGATGTGCGTCGCGCCAAGCTCTACTACCTGCGCGACCGTCGCGGCAAGGCCGCCAAGATCAAGGAGAAGCGCGTCAACTGAGCGCGTGACCCGCGAACGCCCTCCGCTGTACTGCGGGGGGCGTTTCGTATGACACGAGGATTGGCCGACGGCGCTACTGTTGGCCGTGGTCGAGACGGTGGTAGGAGGCAAGGCGGTGGGCGAGAACGTGCATGCCGACGAGGATTCACCCACCGGTGCCGGCACCAAGCTGTGGCGGTTGCTGCGCGAGATCGTGCTGGTGCTGTTCTTCGGCCTGTTGCTGTCGGTGTTGATCCGCACCTTTGTCGCCCAGGTCTTCTCGATCCCGTCCGGGTCGATGGAGAACACCCTGCAGATCGGTGACCGGGTCGTGGTGCAGAAGATCGCCGGTTTCGACCGCGGGGACGTGGTGGTCTTCTCCGACCACGCCCACTGGCTCTCCGATCAACCCCAGGCCCCCGAACGCGGCACGGTCGGCAAAGCCCTGGAGTTCATCGGGGTGCTGCCCGACACCGGTACCAACCACCTGATCAAACGGGTGATGGGCCTGCCCGGGGATACCGTCGAATGCTGCAACACCGAGGGCAAACTGACCATCAACGGTGAGCCCATCGACGAGGCCGAGTATCTGTACGCCACCCCCGAAGCGGGCATGGTGGCTCCGGCCGACGTGCCCTTCAAAGTGGTGGTACCCGAGGGTCGGCTGTTCGTGATGGGTGACCATCGCAACGCCTCCCGGGATTCGCGCTGCTATCTCAGCGACCTGTCGAACACCGGCTACACCGGGGAGACCGCCTTCGTCCCGATCGAGAACGTGGTCGGTACCGCTTGGGCGATCATGTTCCCCTTCGAGAACGGCCGCTTCTTCAGCACCCCGGATGCCTTCGCCCACGTGCCCGACCCGCCACCGGCACCCGACCGGGCGGTGATCGAGCCCGAAGGGGTGGGCTGCTGAATGGCGGGTTGGCGGGTGCGCCGCGACTCCGGCCTGTACGGCTATGAACGTGCCCTCTACCGGGCCGGTCTGGGGCCGGTGGCCGGCACCGACGAGGCCGGACGCGGTGCCTGCGCCGGTCCGCTGGTCGCGGCCGCGGTGATCCTCGACCCGCACCGGCCGATCACCGGTCTGCGCGACTCCAAACTTCTCACCGCCGGTGCCCGGGAACGCGCCTACGACGAGATCGTCGCCCGGGCCGCGGCCTGGGCGGTGGTCGAGATCCCGGCCGCCGAATGCGACCAGATGGGCCTGCACGTGGCGAATCTGGCCGCCCTGCGCCGCGCGGTCTGGCGTCTCGACATCGCCCCCAGTTACGTGCTCAGTGACGGCTTCGCCGTCGACGGCCTCGGCGTACCGGCCCTGGCGATGTGGAAGGGCGACCGGGTCGCGGCCTGCGTCGCCGCCGCCTCGGTGATCGCCAAGGTCACCCGCGACCGGATCATGATCGAGATGGCCCAACAGTGGCCCGACTACGGCTTCGAGATCCACAAGGGCTACACCACCGCCCTGCATCAGCAGCGCTTGGACAGCCACGGCCCGTGCCCCGAACACCGGATGCGTTACGGGAACGTCCAACGGGCGGTAGAGTCGACGACGACATGAGCACTGATGATCTCGAGCAGTACGAGAGCGACCTCGAACTGCAGTTGTACCGGGAATACAAGGACGTCGTGAGTATCTTCACCTACGCGGTGGAAACCGAGCGACGCTTCTACCTGTGCAACGCGGTCGACCTGAAAGTACGCACCGAGGGTGGTGATGTGTACTACGAGGTCTCGATGGGGGACGCCTGGGTCTGGGACATGTACCGCCCCGCCCGGTTCGTGAAGAGCGCCAAGGTGCTCACCTTCCGGGACGTGTCGATCGAGGAGATTGTCCACAGCGACCTGCAGGTTCCCGACTCGGGTAACTGAGGTTATCCACAGATTCCCCGCCGTCGGGGAAATTCCGGTTCCATCCGCCCACCGTTACGGGTATGAACCGCATCGAACTGGGCAAACACGGCGAAGACCTGGCCACGGCATTCCTCGAATCGGCCGGCTGGACGGTCATCGACCGCAATTGGTGCTGCGCCGACGGTGAACTGGACATCGTGGCGATCAGCGAGGAGGCCGGCGAAAACACCCTGGCCTTCTGCGAGGTGAAGACCCGCAGCGGCCTCGGCTACGGCTCACCGCTGGAAGCCATCACCGAACCGAAACTGCGCCGGCTGCGGGTGCTGACCGCCCGCTGGCTGAACGAACACCGGGTGGTGAGCACCCACATCCGGGTGGACGCGATCGGGGTGCTGCTGATGCCGGGGCGGGATCCGGAGATCCACCATCTGGCCGGGATCGCCCGATGAGCACCGGGACGGCCTGGTCGGTGGCGTTGACCGGCCTGGTAGGGCAGATGGTGGAGGTGGAGGCCGCGATCGGTGGTGGTCTGCCGCGCACGGTGCTGGTCGGGTTGCCCGACACCGCCCTGTATGAGGCCCGGGACCGGTGCAAGGTGGCGGTGGCCTCCTCGGGGCTGTCCTGGCCGGCCCACCTGGTCACCATCAACCTGTCCCCGGCCTCGGTGCCCAAGTTCGGCTCCCACCACGACTTGGGCATCGCGATGGCGGTGCTGTCGGCCGCCGGGGCGATCCCGGAAGCGGCCGGCCTGCGCACGGTGTGCTTCGGTGAACTCGGGCTGGACGGCCGGGTGCGCAGCGTGCCGGGCATCCTGCCGGCGATGATCGCCGCCCACGAGGCGGGCTTCCGGCGCGCGGTGGTGCCCTGGGGGCAGGTGCGGGAAGCGTGTCTGGTCGACGACCTGTCGGTGATCGGGGTGAGCACTCTGGCCGAACTGGTGGCGGTGCTGGCCGGGCGGGCCGAACCCCGTCCGGTGGCTGGGGCCGAGCCCACCGCACCCGAGGCACCCGCCCATCGCAAGGATCTGGCCGATGTCGCCGGGCAGGCGGGCGCGCGGTTCGCCCTCGAGGTCGCGGCCGCCGGCCGACACCACCTGTACCTGCACGGCCCGCCGGGGGTCGGCAAGACCATGCTCGCCGAACGGCTGCCCGGCCTGCTGCCGGAGTTGAACCGGGCCGAGTCCCTCGAGGTGTCGGCCCTGCACTCCCTGGCCGGGCAGGCGCTGACCGGGCTGATCGAACGTCCGCCCTACACCGACCCGCACCACTCGTCCTCCCCGGCCAGCATCATCGGCGGGGGCAGCCGGGTGCTGCGTCCCGGCTCGATGTCGTTGGCCCATCGTGGTGTGCTCTTTCTCGACGAAGCCCCCGAGTTCAATCCGCGGGTGTTGGAGGCGTTGCGGGTGCCGTTGGAATCAGGTGCGTTGACCGTGGGCCGGGCCCACGGCCGGGCACAGTTCCCGGCCCGCTTCCAACTGGTGATGGCGGCCAACCCCTGCCCGTGCGGCCGCAAGGACTCCCGCGGGGCGGCGTGCACCTGCACCCCCTCGGCGATCCGGCGCTACCAGCAACGCATCTCGGGGCCGATTCTGGATCGGATCGACATCCAACAACAACTGGTGCCGCTCAGTCGGGCGGTGCTGCGCAGCACCGGCACGGTCGAATCCAGTGCCGTGGTCGCCGACCGGGTCGCCGAGGCCCGGCAACGTCAACACCGTCGGCTGGCCGGGTCGGGCTGGACCACCAACGGTGAGGTGTCCGGCCCCTACCTGCGCACCCACTTGCCCCTGCCGGAGGGGTTGGATCTGCTCGACAGCGCCGTCACCCGCGGTCTGCTGAGCCCGCGCGGTGTGGACAAGGTGATTCGGGTGGCTTGGTCCATCGGGGACCTGGCCGGGGTCGACGTCCCCGGCCGGGAACACGTCGCCACCGCCCTGGGGATGCGACACGGCGTGCAGGTGCCCGGATGAGCGGGACGGACGAGACGGAGCGGCAGGCCCGGCTGGCGTTGAGCTGCGTGGTGGAGGCCGGTGACCCGGAGGTCACCGGATGGGTGGCTCGCGAGGGCGCGCAACAGGTCTGGGCGGAGCTGCGGGCCGGCAGCACCGAATCGCGCTGGAACCGTCGGGCGGGGCTGTTCGACCCCGACCCGGTGCTCGACCTGGCCGACCGGGCCCGAGTGCGGTTCGTGATCCCGGGCGACGCCGAATGGCCGGACGGATTGTCCGACCTGGCTCTGGCATCCCCGGTGCGCAACCACGGCGGGATGCCCTACGGGCTGTGGCTGCGCGGGGCCGGCAACCTGGCGGAGATCAGCCGACGCTCGGTGGCGGTGGTCGGGTCACGGGCCGCCACCCCCTACGGCATCGAGGTGGCCGCGCATCTGGCCGCCGAACTGCAGGACGACCGCTGGCGGGTGATCTCCGGCGGGGCCTACGGCATCGACGCCGCAGCCCACCGCGGAGCGTTGGCGATGGACGCCCCCACGGTGGCGGTGCTGGCCTGCGGGCCCGACCGGCCGTACCCGACCGGCAATCAGACAATGTTCGAACAGATCATGGAACACGGCCTGCTGGTCTCGGAACAGCCACCGGGGGAGCGCCCCACCAAACCCCGGTTCCTGAGCCGCAACAGGGTGATCGCCGCACTGTCGACCGGGGCGGTGGTGGTCGAGGGGGCACTGCGGTCGGGTAGTCGCAGCACCGCCACCTGGGCCGGCCGCTGCGGGCGACCGCTGATGGCGGTACCGGGGTCGGTGTTCGCCTCCGAATCGTTCACCCCGCATGCCCTGATCCGTGACCAGGAGGCGGTGCTGGTGGCCGACGCCGCACAGGTGCGGGAGGTGGTCGGGGCGTTCGGTGACGACTGCCTGCCCTTCGAGCGTGGCCCGGAACGTCCGCTGGATCGGCTCGACCCGGCCGAGGTCGACGTGTACGAAGCCCTGCCGGCCCGGGGCGGACGCAGCGCGGAGGAGCTGTCCATCCGGGCCGGGCTGGCCCTGCCCACCTGTCTGTCGGCCCTGGCCACCCTGCAGGTGGCCGGGTTGGTCACCCGAACGGCGGACGGACGGTGGTGCCTGGGGTGAACCTGAACCCGGCAACGACGAAGCGGCGGACCCGTGGTGGGTCCGCCGCTCGGAATGGATTCACGGGCCGGGCACGGAGGGTGCCGCGGCGGGGCAGCGATCAGATGACGTCGGTGTACTCGGGGTGATCGCGCAGGAAACGCTGGGTGTAGGCGCATTGCGGTACGGCGCTGAGCCCGCGCAGGCGCACATCGTCCAGGGCGAAGCGCGTCAGGGCCCGGGCGATACCGGTGCGACGTACATGGTCAGCGGTTTCGGTGTGGGTGATGACGACCTTACGGCCGTTCATCCGGTAATTGATGCGGCCGACGATCTCGCCATTGAGTTCGGCCCGGTACTGGGATTCATCAGCCAGGTGAACGAGATTGGGCACTGTGGTGTTCCTTGTTTCGGGTTCCATCGGTGGAGTTCCTCTCCACGATCTTCAGTCTGCCCGTCGCCGTGATGCTCGCACCACACCGACAGGCAGTGGCACGGGACGTTCATCGGCCCGTCATGTGGACGCCATGGGGCGCCACATGCCAACAAGCTTAGCTTGCCTTCATGACGAACGACGCCTTCGGCACTCGCGCCGTGCACGCCGGGCTCGACCCGGACCCGGCCACCGGCGCGGTGGTGCAGCCGATCTACTGGACGTCGACCTACCAGCAGGACGCCCCGGGACAGTTGCGTTCCGGGTACGAGTACGGTCGGGCGGCACATCCGAACCGCACCGCCCTGCAAACCCAACTGGCCTCCCTCGAGGGTGGGGAGCACGCCTTCGCCTTCACCTCCGGGTTGGCCGCCGAGGACGTGCTGCTGCGCGGCCTGCTGGGCCCCGACGGCCGACTGGTCGTGGGCCGCGACGCCTACGGCGGCACGCTGCGGCTGTTCCGCCGGGTACACGCCGACTGGCGGATCGACGTGCGGGTGGTGGACCTCACCGACCATGACGCGGTCGCCGCGGCCCTGGCTGGTGCGAAGAATGCGGTGCTGTGGGTGGAGACCCCGTCCAACCCGTGGATGACCGTGCACGACATCGCCGCGCTGACCGACATCGCCCGGGGCACCGGGGCCCGGGTGGTGGTGGACAACACCTTCGCCTCCCCGGTCCTGCAACAGCCCTTGGCGCTGGGCGCCGACGTGGTCGTCCACTCGACCACCAAGTACCTCGGCGGGCACTCCGACGTGGTCGGTGGTGCCCTGATCGTCAACGACCCGGAGCTGGCCGAAACCCTGGCCTTCCTGCACAACGCCACCGGCGCCGGCGCGGCCCCGATGGACTGCTGGTTGACCAGCCGCGGCATCAAGACCCTGCAGGTGCGGATGGAACGGCACTGCAGCAACGCCCGGGCGGTCGCGGAGTTCCTGGCCGACCATCCGGCGGTCTCGGCGGTGCACTACCCGGGGCTGCCCGATCACCCCGGCCACCACATCGCAGCCCAACAGATGAGCGACTTCGGCGGCATGGTGTCGGTGCAGTTGGCCGGTGGTGAGGCCGCCGCCCGCACCGTTGGCGCGGCGATGCGCCTGTTCGTCCTGGCCGAGTCGCTGGGCGGGGTCGAATCGTTGGTGTGCCACCCCGCCACGATGACCCACGCCTCCCTGGCCGGCACCGCCGAGGAGATTCCCGCCGACATGCTGCGACTGTCGGTGGGCATCGAGGATGTCGACGACCTGATCGCCGACCTCGCCCGGGGGTTGGACCACCTCACGTAGCCTGGGGGCATGCGCCGCTTACTCGGGATCCTGTTGACCGCGGTCGTCTGCCTGGGCTGGGCCCAGGTGTCGGCCCACGCCGACTCGCAGTGGCAGATCACTCGCTACGACATGCAGATGGTCGCCCAACGTGACGGCAGCATCGACGTCACCCTCGAGTTCGACTTCGACTTCGGACGGGAACGTGGCCACGGCCCCTTGCTGGTGTTGCCGACCCGGATGGAGGTCACCGACGACCCCGACCGCTGGCGCGTACTGGAGATCAGCGACATCGAGGCGCACA
>JAAYAO010000385.1 GCA_012719335.1 Propionibacterium sp.
CCCACCAATCCCTGGGCCCAACCCGACGACACCGACCCCGGTCGGGCATCGGCCTCCCCGCCGCGGCGTGCCGCCGGCCCGGAGTATCACCAACCCGTCCCGCCGCCGTTGCCGGCACGGCACCGGACGGCCGAGTCCGCCCCGGGCCCCTTCCCGCCGCCGCAGCCCGCCCAGCCGTCCGCACCCGCCCAGCCGTCCGCACCGGCACAGTCGTCCGCACCGGCACAGTCGGCCCGACCGACCGAACCGGTGGCGTTGACCCACCCGGCCCCCGCGGCCTCCGTGGCGGCCCCGCCCCGGTCGGCTCCGCCCGCACCGCGGCCCCGCTGGGGCCGGCTGGTCGCGTTGACCGCCGTCGTGTCGTTGCTGTTCGGGGGTGCCGCCGGGGCCGGCTCGGCGCTGTGGCTGCAGGATCGGGCCGAGCAGGCGACCCCGTCGACCAGCGAACCGGAACCCGAGCAGGATGCCGAACCGGCCGGCCGAACCTCCGAGGCCCCGGCCCCGGTGCCGGCCGAGGAACAACAGTCCGGCGACATCACCGCGGTGGCCGAAGCGGTACTGCCCAGCACCGTCACCATCCAGGTGCGGTCGAGCAGCAACAGTTCGGCCGGGTCCGGGGTGATCCTGGACAACGACGGGCACATCCTGACCAACAACCACGTGATCGAGGAGGGCGCCTCCGGCTCCCGGGTGGACGTCATCCTGGCCAGTGGGGCCCGAGTGCGGGCCGAGATCGTCGGCCGCAGCCCCAGCTACGACCTGGCCGTGATCAAGGTGCCGGCCGGTGACCACCTCACCCCGGCCGCGATCGGGGACTCGTCCACCGTGCGCACCGGGCAGCCGGCGATCGCCTTCGGATCCCCGCTCGGCCTGGGCGGGTCGGTGACCTCCGGGATCATCTCCGCCCGCGACCGACCGGTGCGGGTGGGGGACAGCTCCAACGCCGACGCCGCGGTGGCCTACATCAACGGCATCCAGACCGATGCGGCGATCAACCCCGGCAACTCCGGCGGCCCGCTGGTCGACGCCGCGGGCCGGGTGATCGGCATCAACTCGGCGATCCTGACCCTCGGTGACCGCGAACAGCAATCCGGCAGCATCGGGGTGGGCTTCGCGATTCCGATCAACCAGGCGATGGTGATCGTGGCCGAGCTGAAGGCGGATGGTGAGGCCCGGTATCCGGTGATCGGCGCCCAGGTGCGCGACACCGCCGACGAATCCGGGGTGGAGTTGATCGAGATCACCGCCGGTGGCCCGGCCGCCACCGCCGGGTTGCGCGCCGGGGACACGGTGATCGCGGTGGACGGTCGCGCGGTCTACGGCAGCACCGAGATGATCGTCCAGATCCGCACCCACCGTCCGGGTGACACGATCTCGCTCGACTATGTGCGCGGTGGCTCCGAACACAGCGTGCAGGTCACCTTGGACGGCCGGGTGGGCTGACTGGGCTACCCTGTCCAGCATGTTCGGTGTCGGTGCCGGCGAGTTTCTCGCCCTGATCATCATCGGCATCCTGCTCTTCGGGCCCGACAAGTTGCCCGACCTGGCGCGCAAGCTGGCCCGGATCATCGCCTACCTGCGCAACGTCGCCAACAACGCCCAAACCACCATTCGCAGTGAACTCGGCCCCGGGTACGAGGACTTCGACATCCGCGACCCGAAGGCCTTCATCCGCAAACACCTGCTGGACGAGATGGACCCCCTGGTCGCCGACGTGAAACGCGAACTGGACGAGTCGACCGCCGCGATGCGCGAAGCCACCGATCAACTGCGGTGGGAAAGTGCGCGGCACCCGCGGCCACGGCCGGTGAATCCGGCCCCGTCCCCGGCCCCGGCCGAACCCGAACCGGTCGGGCCGGCCCCGTTCGACACCGAAGCGACCTGAGCTCAGTTCGGCGACAGACCCAACTGCATGCCCGCCAGCCCCCGGCCCTTGCTGGCCAGCGTGTCGGCGACCCCGGTCAGGGCTTGGGCGGCCGCCGATTCGGGAGCGGCGTCGACCACCGGCTCACCCACATCGGCCCCGGCCCGCACCCGCGGATCCAGCGGTACCTCGGCCAGCAACGGCACCTCGTAGCCGAGGGCCGTGGTCAGGTTCGCGGCCGTGTCGGCCCCGCCACCGCGTCCGAACAGGTCGACCCGGTGGGTTTCGCCACAGTTCGGGCAGGCCGATTCCAGGTAGGACATGTTCTCGACCACGCCGATCACCCGCTGGTGCATCATCGAGGCCATCGTGCCGGCCCGCTGGGCGACCTCGGCGGCCGCCTGCTGCGGGGTGGTCACCACGATCACCTCGGCGCCGGGCAGCTTCTGGCCCAGCGAGATCGCCACGTCACCGGTGCCCGGTGGCAGGTCGATCACCAGGTAGTCGAGGTCCCCCCAGTGCACATCGGCCAGCATCTGGGTCAGCGCCCGGTCCAGGATCGGGCCGCGCCAGGCCACCACCTGATCGCGGCTGGCCTTCAACATGCCGATCGACATCACCTTCATGTCGTGGGCCGGTACCGGCATGATCAGGTCCTCGACCATGGTGGGTCGCTCATCGGCGATGCCGAGCATCGGCGGAATCGAGTGGCCGTAGATGTCGGCGTCCAGGATGCCGACCGAACGTCCGGCCCGGGCCAGCGAGCGGGCCAGGTTCACCGTCACCGACGACTTGCCGACCCCACCTTTGCCGGAGGAGATCGCGATGATCTTGGTCAGCGATCCGGGCTGGGCGAAGGGAATCTCGCGTTCGGCAACCCCACCGCGCAGTTGGGTGCGCAGGGCGGTGCGCTGCTCGTCACTCATCACGCCGAGCTCGACGTTCACCCCGGTCACCCCGGGCAC
>JAAYAO010000386.1 GCA_012719335.1 Propionibacterium sp.
CGGTCGCGGTGCAGGGCGAGCAGGGTGAAGGCCCCCTCCAGCCGGCGAGCGGTGTCCTGCATCGCCCGGGTCAGGTCGCCGTCACCGTTGTCGTTGTAGGTCTCGGCGAGCAGTACCGCCGCCACCTCGGTGTCGGTTTCGGAGGTGAACTCGTGGCCGCGTCCGGCCAGTTCGGCACGCAGTTCGGCGAAGTTCTCGATGATGCCGTTGTGGATCACTGCCAGGGCGTTGTCGTCCACCACGTGCGGGTGGGCGTTCTTGTCGGTGGGGCCGCCGTGGGTCGCCCAGCGGGTGTGGCCGATACCGATTCGGGAGGCCGGCAGCGGGTCGTCATCGAGTTCGTCGGCCAGGTTGGCCAGTTTGCCGGCCTTCTTGCGATGGCTGATCGTGCCATCGGCGGCCACCGCGACACCGGCGGAGTCGTATCCGCGGTATTCGAGGCGGCGCAGGCCTTCCATGATCACGTCGAGGGCGCTGTGCCCAGCAGCCTCGGTGCCGACATACCCCACAATTCCACACATGTTGCAGAGCGTAGTTCCCGGCGGCACTTTGCGGGTAATCGCCACGCCTCCGGGGATCCACCGGGCGGGCCGGCGCATCGTGCGGGGTTGGCCATCACTGCGGCCCGTCCGGCCAGCCCTACCCGGTGCGGACGCGGGTTCACCCGCAGAAAAACGATTCGCATGGCCATATCGACCATGCGAATCGTTTTCGATCGTGCGAACCGGAAGAGGGTGCCCGGTTGCCGGATGTCACCCCCGGGGACGGAGGCGGCCGATCAGCCGGCCCGGAACACCTCCACCAGCGGTTGGTACAGCGGGTGCCCGGCCTCGATGCCGGTGACGGTGGTCACCGCCTGCTCCGGGGCCTGATCGGCGAGGATGCCGGCCAGGGTGGCGACCTCGGGGTCGTCGTCGCTGCGGAACCGCAACCCCGCACCGACCGCGGCCACCAGGGCCTCGGGGGTCTCGCCCCGTTCGGCCAGTTCGGCCGCCGGGGAGATGAACCGGTCGTTGCGGCTGAGTTTGCGCATCGGGCCGCGCCCGACCCGTCCCACCGTGTCGGGCAGACCCTCGTTGGCGAATCGGCCGAGGATATTGGTGACATAGGCGTCGTGCTCGGCCGCGTCGAAGCCGTGCTTGGCCACCACCAGAGCAGCGGTTTCGGCCAGCACCGCCTTCACCCGGGCCAACACCTCCGGGTCACCGATCGCATCGGAGATCTTCTCGTGCCCGGCCGCCTGGCCGTACCACGCGGTGGTCGCGTGACCGGTGTTGACGGTGAACAGTTTGCGTTCGATGTAAGGAGCCAGGTCGGAGACGAAGTGCGCCCCGCCGATCGTGGGCGGGTTGCCCGCGAACGGGGTGACGTCGATCGCCCACTCGTTGTACTCCTCCACCGTCACGTCCAGGCCCGCATTCGGATCCTGGGCCGGAACGATCCGGTCGACCGCGGTGTTGGCGAAGACAGCCTTGGCCAGGTCGTCGGGCGAACAGTGCTTGGCGACCTCCTCGGCGAGGATGTCGGTGGCCGAGATGGCGTTCTCACAGGCCATCACCGCCACCGGCGGCAGGGCGGCATCCCGCCGCCGCAAACCGTCGGCGATCACCGGGGCGATGTACTGCAGAATCCGCACCCCGACCGCGGTGGTGACCACCTCTGCGGTGGCCACCTCCTCGGCGGCGGCCTCCGCATCGTCGGCGGAATTCACCGCCCGATAGTTGTCCACCTCGTGCACCGTGCCGGCGCCGCCGACCTCGATCACCCGGTAGGAGGGTTGCGAGGCCAGGGCGTCGATCAACGGTGCGGCCACGTCGGCGAAAACCACCTCGTAACCGGCTTGGTGCAACAGCAGTCCGACGAAACCTCGGCCGATGTTTCCGGCACCGAAGTGCACTGCCTTGGGCTGGGTCACTGGTTCACCTTTCCGAGCAGAGCCACGACCTCATCGGCGGTCTGCGCCTGATTCAGTTGTTCGACCTGGGTCTTGTCGCCGAAGATCCGGGCCACATTGGCCAGAATCTCGAGGTGCTCGTTGTCGCGACCGGCGATGCCGATCACCCACTTCGCCTCGTTGCCGTTCCAGTCGACCCCGTTCGGGTAGCGCACCACCGACATCGCCGAGGACAACACTTCGGCCTTGGCCTCGTTGGTGCCGTGCGGAATCGCCAGCCCCTCGCCCATGAAGGTCGAGACCGACTTCTCGCGCTCGTGCATCGCCTCGACATAGGCCTCGGTGACCGCACCCTTGGCGACCAGCAGCGCACCGGCCTCGTTGATCGCCGAGGTGGCGTCGGTGCCGGTGCCGTCCATCACGACCGAATCGGCGCTCAGGATGGCCCCGGACGAGTCGGCCGCGGGCTCGTCGACGATCGCCCGAGCCGGGGCGGCGTCACCACCGGCGACCGGGGCCGGGTCGGCGGCCCGGGTGGCCTCGGCCGGGGCTTCGGTGGCCGCGGCGCCGGCCGGGACGGCATCACCGTTGTTGCGGCGGTTGACCTCCTCGACCACGTCGTCGTAGCGGGGGCTGCCCATGAAGTTGTCGACGGTCACCAGCCAGGCGCCGGGGGCCTTGACCTTGGCCCGTTCGGCCAGATCCTGGTGCACGACCATGATGTCCCAGTCGTCGGTGAGGTTCGCGATCGCGGAGTTCTTCACCTCGACATCGGAGTGTCCGGCCTGCTTGATCTTGTTGCGCAGCACCGAGGCACCCATCGCCGAGGACCCCATGCCGGCGTCGCAGGCGAACACGATGCGACGCACCGGGCCGGTGGCCTCGGGCGCGGCCAGCGCACCGGCGACCGAGCTCTTCTTGCCCTTCATCGCCTCCATCTGGCTGGTGGCGGCGGCCAGGTCACCCTCGTCCCCCTTGTTGCGGGCGATCCGCAGCAGGAAGGCGGCGACCACGAAGGAGACGATGGTGGCGGCGATCACCGCGACCACATTGGCCAGGATCGCCGAGGGCGGCGACTGGATCAGGATGGCGATGATCGAGCCGGGCGCGGCCGGGGCACGCACACCGCCGCCGAGCAGGTTCAGGGTGAACACACCGGTCATGCCACCGGCGATCGCGGCGATGATCAGGATCGGCTTCATCAGCACGTACGGGAAGTAGATCTCGTGGATACCACCGATGAAGTGGATCAGCGCAGCACCCCAGGCCGAGGCCTTCGAAGCACCGCGGCCGAAGATGCCGTAGGCGAGCAGGATGCCCAGACCGGGGCCGGGGTTGGCCTCCAGCAGGAACAGCAGCGACTGGCCCTGTTCCAGCGCCTGCTGGGTACCCAGCGGGGTCAGGATGCCGTGGTTGATCGCGTTGTTCAGGAACAGGATCTTGGCGGGCTCGATGAAGATCGAGGTGAGCGGCAGCAGGCCGTTGGTGACCAACAGGTCAACCACCCAGGCCGCACCTTCACTGAAGACCTTCACCGCCGGGCCGATCACGAAGAACCCGATCGCGGCCATGATCGCGGCGAAGATACCGGCCGAGAAGTTGTCGACCAGCATCTCCAGGCCGGGCTTGATCTTGCCTGCCCAGAGGCTGTCGATCTTCTTCATCAGCCAGGCGGTGAGCGGGCCCATGATCATCGCGCCGATGAACATCGGAATGTCGGTACCGACAATGACACCCATCGTCGCGATCGCACCGACCACACCACCGCGGGTGTCGTACACCATCTTGCCGCCGGTGTAACCGATCAGCAGCGGCAACAGGTAGGTGATCATCGGGCTGACCATGCCGATGTAGGCATTGCCGTCGGCGTCGGTGCCGAAGCCGCCGATCGGGCCGTACGGGGTGAAGCCCGCCTCGATGAAGAATGCGGTGATCAAACCCCAGGCGATGAAAGCGCCGATATTGGGCATGATCATGCCGGACAGGAATGTGCCGAAGCGCTGGGCCTTCGCCCGAGCCGACGACGACGTCGAAGCTTGTGTGGACATATTTCCCTCTTCCACGGACGCGAGCGAAGGGCCCACTTCGGCCACTCGCTTTCCGGCTCACGCTAGCCCGTCCCCCACCGGAGGATGCAGGCGACCCCCTGGCCGTGCACATTTCGTTGCAAACCCGGACATTTGCTTGGTTTTCCGGCCCCCGGAGCGGACCGCCCCGCCGGGGAGTCTCCCTGGCTTTTCTCCTCCCCCGGGGTTTTCACCACACCGGGATCTGCGATACTGACCTCACTCCACTACGGATCGTCGGGCACGTACCTGCCCGTGGAA
>JAAYAO010000387.1 GCA_012719335.1 Propionibacterium sp.
CGCTGGTAGGAGGCGTAGGTGACCATGATGCCGAAGGCGATCGACAGCGAGAAGAAGATCTGGGCGTAGGCCGCGATCCACACGTTCGGGTCGGCCAGCGCCGTCCAGTTCGGGGTGAAGAACGAATCCAGCCCCTCGAACGCGCCGGGCAGGAACAGCGCCCGCACCACCAGGGCGACGAATACCAACACCAGCAGCGGAATGAAGACCATGTTGACCTTCTCCACACCCCGGGCCACCCCCAGGGCGAGCACCACCATGATCGTCACCCACACCAGCAGCAGCGGCAGGGCGACACCGGCCACCACCTGTGGCGACACCGTGGTCTCGCCGATCTGCAGGTACCGGTTCAGGAAGAAGTCGGCGGTGTCGCCGCCCCACTTCAGATTGAACGAGAACACGAAGAAGCTCATCGACCAAGCGATCACGGCCGCGTAGTACACGCCGATCACGAACATCAGGACGGTCTGGAACCAGCCGAGCGACTCGGCCCACTTCGCCATCCGACGGAAGGCCAGCGGAGCCGCACCCCGGAAGCGGTGACCGATCGCATAGTCGAGGAACAGGATCGGGATACCGGCGGTCAACAGGGCGACCAGGTAGGGAATCAGGAAGGCGCCGCTACCGCTGCTGTAGGCAACACCGGGGAATCTCCAGATATTGCCCAACCCGACCGCGGACCCGATCGCGGCCAGAATGAACCCGGCCGAATGGTTCCACTGTTCCCGGCCCACCTGTGCGGGGCCCGCCTTGCCTGGTGAAGACACCATTACCTCCAGCGCGTCCGATCGGGCGGGAATCGACCCATAACCCGGCGATGGGTCCATACGTTGGCCCAGAACCGGCCGTCCTGACAAGGCCTTTCTCACCGGGGATGAGAAAGTTGACCGAGCCGTGACCCGGCACGATCCGCGACCGGGGCGGATCGCGGGGTGGCCGAACGCGCCGTCCGGTGGTCGGGTCTGCGAGAATCGACCACGTGCTTCGGAACATCGATCTGCGAGGCCGGCTCGCCGCCGGCGAAACCCTGAACTACCCGACCCTGGTGCCCCGCGCCGAAACCGACGTGGAGGCCGCGGTTGCCGTCGTGGCGCCGATCTGCGCCGCCGTCGCGACCGAGGGGGAGGCCGCCCTGCGTCGGTTCAGCGAACAGTTCGATGACGTGGTGCCCGAGCATTTCCGGGTGCCGGCCGCCGCGATCGCCGAGGCCGTGGCCGGCCTCGACCCGCAGGTACGGGCAGCTTTCGAGGTGGCCATCGAACGACGTCGCACCGTGGCCGAGGCCGAGCGGGGCAGCGAACGGGTCGAGGTCGACCTGGCCCCCGGCGCCCGGGTGATCCAGAAGATGATCCCGGTGAACCGGGTCGGGCTGTACGTGCCCGGTGGCCTGGAGCCGTTGGCGTCCAGCGTGCTGATGAACGTGATCCCGGCCCAAGTCGCCGGGGTCGGGTCGATCGCGGTCAGTTCCCCGCCGCAGGCCGAGTTCGGGGGCCTGCCGCACCCGAGCATCCTGGCGGTCTGCGGGCTGCTCGGGGTCGAGGAGGTGTACGGCGTCGGCGGCGCCCAGGCGATCGCGATGTTCGCCCACGGGGTGCCCGGGTTGTGCCCGAAGGTGGACGTGGTCACCGGGCCGGGCAACATCTACGTGGTCGCGGCGAAGCGGCTGCTGCGCGGCCTGATCGGCATCGACGCCGAAGCCGGGCCGACCGAGGTGGCGATCATCGCCGACGACACCGCGGTACCCGCCCACGTCGCCGCCGACCTGCTCTCCCAGGCCGAACACGACCCGATGGCCGGTTCGGTGCTGATCACCGCCTCGGCCGACCTGGCCGCAGCGGTCGACGCCGAGGTGGCCGAGTTGCTCACCGGCCAGACCCACGAGGACCGGATGCGCACCGCGTTGACCGGCACCCAGTCGGGCATCGTGCTGGTCGACGACCTCGACCAGGCGGTGGCGGTGGCCGACGCCTACGGTGCCGAACACCTGGAGATCCACACCGCCGACGCGATGGCGGTCGCCGAACGCATCACCAACGCCGGTGCGATCTTCGTCGGCAGCTTCGCCCCGGTGTCGTTGGGTGATTATTCGGCCGGC
>JAAYAO010000388.1 GCA_012719335.1 Propionibacterium sp.
CAGGCCAAGTCGCAGGCCCGCGGCGGCTCGTCCGCCCCGAAACCCGCCCCCGGCGCGAACCCGCAACGCCGCAAGAAGCAGCGCCGCTGAGCGAAGGCAGCCGCTCCGTCCGCATATGCAACCGAAAAACGCACATGCTCACCACAAAGGCTGCACATTGCAGTTGCGTATGCAGTTTTCGGTTGCATGTGAGTCGGTGGCGTGGCCGGCTTCAGGTGCGTCGTCCATCCCAGCCATTGCGGACGAGGGTGTGGGCGACCCGACGGGCCATGGCGCCGTTGAGAATCTCGGAGTACGTCCAGTGCACGGGCGTCCAGCCGAGGTCGATCAGGTCGCCGTCGCGCCGTTTCTCCCTGCGCAATGCCGCTTGCGGACCACCTCCGGCCGAGTCGAAGTACTTACCGATACCGTCACATTCTCCGGCCACCCGATACTTCGTCCAGGCGAAATCGATCCGGGCGATGGGGCGATGGTCGTTACCCACCCATAGTTGGGGCTCGGGGGAGGGGATTCCGGCTTCGGCCAGGTGGACCCGCGATAACGATTCGGCCACCGACTCACTGCGTGCGTCGAGGTGAGGGGCCAGCTGCCGGGCCCGAGCGATGCCCGTGCGACGCCCCAACTCTGCGACCACATCGACCACCTCCGAAGGGGTGAGGTCGTGCCGATGCAGCGCGAGGTCCCCGGCAGCCACACTCCAGGGCAACGACTGCAGGGCCAACTCGACGACGATGCGGGCCACCGTGACCAAACGGCCATAGCTGCAACCGAAAAGCGCAAATGCTCCCAAAAAGTGCTGCGCTTTTCGGATGCAAATGCAGTTCATGGTTGCCTTTGCGAATAGGCGCGGTGGTGGTGCGAAACCGGACGGGGCGCGGTCAGGCCAGGGCGTCGCGAATCGGGACGAGTTTGGCCTGGGTCTCGGCGAGCTCGCGGGCCGGGTCCGAATCGGCCACGATGCCGCAGCCGGCATAGGCCCACAGCTCGCGGCGGTCGGGGCTGAGTCGCCCGCAGCGCAGCGCGATCGCCCATTCGCCGTCACCGCGGCTGTCCAACCAGCCGACCGGGCCGGCATAACGACCCCGGTCCAACTGCTCCACCTCGGCGATCAGCGCCCGGGCGGCGTCGGTGGGGGTGCCGCAGACCGCGGCCGAGGGGTGCAGCGCCTCGGCCAGGGCCAGCGACGTCGACCCCGGCTTGGCCACCGCGGTCACGTCGGTGGCCAGATGCGACACATTCGGCAGTTCCAACACATAGGGGGAGTCCGGCACGTTCATTCCCGAACAGTGCGGGGCGAGCGCCTGGGCGACCGAGGCCACCGCGTACTCGTGCTCGATCAGATCCTTGCTGGAGTCGGCCAGCGCCGCGGCGATCGCCTCACCGTCCTGCCCGGGGGTGCGCCAGATCGTGCCGGCCAACACCCGGGAGGTCGCCAACCCGCCCTCGCGGCGCACCAGCATCTCCGGGCTGGCGCCGATCATGTCGTCAACCCGGAAGGCCCAGGTGGACGAATAGGTGCGCACCAACGACCGCAACAACCAGCGCGGGTCGATCGGACGCGGTGCGCCGGCGATCAACTGCCGGGCCAACACCACCTTGTCCACCGCACCGGTGCGGATCCGATCGACCACCTCGGAGACCACCCCCTCCCACTGCGGCCCGGACAGGTCCCCGTCCGACCAGCTCACCTCGCCGGCGAACTCCGGGGGCCCGGACGGGGCGGGCAGCCGCGGTTCGGCGACCGCCTCGGCCGTCCCGATCACGGTCAACCAACTGCGACCGTGCATCCGGCCGATCACCATCCGGGGCACGATCAGCACCGAGCGGCGGGAGGTGTTGGCCGGGTCGAAGGTGAACGAACCGAAGGCCACCGGCCCGCTGCCGAACACCGGGTGGCCGGTGTGGGTCAGTTCGTCGTGGTGGGGCAGGGCGGCGACGAACTCGCGCCAGCGTGCGTCCGCCTCGCCGATCCGCGACACCTCCCAGCGCGCGACCTCACCGATCGCGACCAGCCCGTCGCCGCGTCGGATCCAACTCTGCGCGGGGCGGCCGGATTCGGGGGCGGGCAGGTACTGCAGCAGCTCACCGGGATCGGCGATCTCAACAGTGCGGGCAATCAAGGTCACCGGATGAGCCTACCGAGGGCCGCCGGATTCGCCCGCATCGACCGGAGCGGCGTCACGGTTGAATAACGCAACGCCCACGTATCGATAATCATCCCGGCAAGTTCCTTCTGACTACCGGAAACGCCGATTTGGGCCGATGTGACCCCCCGGGTCTTTGGGCTTAGACTGACCGATGTCTGTCCCCATGGACGCGCACCCGAAATGAGTTCAGGAGTATTCATGTCGCACGCCCCGCGCGGTGAAGCCACGCAGGCGGAACCCGAGGCGGCACCGGCCGAATCCACGACCGATGGCACCGTCGAAGCCGACGTCGTCGTAGTCGGCGCCGGGCCGGGCGGCTCGGCCACCGCGGCCCATCTGGCCCGGTACGGGCTGAACGTCGCGCTACTGGAGAAGACCCGGTTCCCCCGCGAGAAGGTGTGTGGCGACGGGCTGACCCCGCGCGCCACCCGGCAGTTGGTGCGGCTGGGTATCGACACCTCGGTGGCCGCCGGCTGGAAACACATCAACGGTCTGCGGGTGTACGGCTACAACCAGCGTCCCTTCGAGCTGCCCTGGCCCGAACTGCGCGACTTCCCGAACTACGGCCTGGTGCGCGCCCGGGCCGATTTCGACGACCTGCTGGCCCGGCATGCGGTCAAGCACGGTGCCGAACTGTTCCAGGAGACCAACGTCACCGAGCCGATCCTCGACCCGCGCACCGACCGGATCGTCGGGGTGAAGAGCAAGGACGGTCGCGAGTTCCGCGCCCCGATGGTGGTGGCCGCCGACGGCAACTCCTCGCGGCTGGCGATCGCGATGGGCCTGAACAAGAACGACAAGCGGCCGATGGGCGTGGCGGTGCGCAGCTACTTCACCTCCCCGCGCAGCGACGAGGACTACCTCGAGTCCTTCCTGGAACTGTGGGACGGCAAGCCGGGGCAGTCGAACCTGCTGCCCGGCTACGGCTGGATGTTCCCGATGGGGGACGGCACCGCCAACGTCGGCCTCGGGGTGCTGAACACCTCCAAGGCCTTCGGCAAGTCCGACTACCGGCAGATGATGCGGGCCTGGCTGGCCAACACCCCCGAGGAATGGGGCTTCCGCGAGGAGAACATGACTGGCCCGATCCGCGGCGCCGCGCTGCCGATGGGCTTCAACCGCAAACCGCACTACCACCGCGGCCTGCTGTTGGTCGGTGACTCCGGCGGCATGGTCAGCCCGTTCAACGGGGAGGGCATCGCCTACGCCATCGAGGCCGGCGAATACGCTGCCGCAGCGATCGCCGATGCGCACAACCGCGGGGTCGGCACCAAGCAGGCCGAGCTCGCCCTGCAGGCCTACCCGGCCGAACTGCGAGCCGCCTTCGGTGGCTACCAACGGCTCGGCCACATCTTCGTGCGGCTGATCGGTAACCCCACGATCATGAAGATCTGTACCAAGTACGGACTGCCGCGAACGACCCTGATGAAGTTCGTGATGAAGCTGCTCGCTAACCTGACAGACGCCCATGAAGGCGACGTCATGGATCGAATCATCAACGCGCTGTCGCGAATGGCCCCGTCGGCATGACCGCAACGGATACAAGGAGGAACGGGTGAACGTCTACGTACCACTCGTGGCGATGATGGTGCTGGCCGCGATTTTCGCCGGCGTGGCGCTGTTGAGCAAACACATCGGTCCGGCGCGGTACAACCGCACCAAGTACGACTCCTACGAGTACGGCATCCAGCCGACTCCGCAGCCGGTCGGCGGTGGTCGCTTCCCGATCAAGTACTACATCAC
>JAAYAO010000389.1 GCA_012719335.1 Propionibacterium sp.
GAGGGCAGCGTCGGGATGGGCTCGGTGAAAGTGCGTTACCCCACCCGCTGGGACAAGAAACTCAAGAACTGAGCACCTACGGTGGCTGAGCCGGATGCGCAGCGTCCGTGTCGCAACCTACTCAACACGCGTCACACCTACGGTGGTTGAGCCCCGACCGCTTGCGGTCGGGTGTCGAAACCTCGTGCGCGTGGTGGGAGATCTGCCGCTGGTTTCGATACGGCCGCTGGACGCGGCCTACTCAACACGCGTCACACCTACGGTGGTTGAGCCCCGACCGCTTGCGGTCGGGTGTCGAAGCCTGGTGCGGGGTGAGGGTGGCTGTGCCGCTGGTTTCGATACGGCCGCTGGTCGCGGCCTACTCAACCGGCGTCATCGTTACGCTGGTTGAGCCGGACATTTGGTGGCCTGAAACCGGTGTGGCGTCACGGCGGTTGAGCCGGACGCGGAGCGTCCGTGTCGAAACCCCCGGCGGCTACCCGCTGTGTCGAGTGGGATCGGCCGACATCCCCGGCGATGACGAACGTCGATCTCAGCTGATCCGGTCGATGATGACCGGGCCGCGGGTGACCTCGTCCGGGCCCACCGTCCAACCACCGGCCAGGGCGGCCAGGGCCGTCTCGAACCTTTCGGGGGTGTCGGTGTGCAGGGTCAGCACCGGGTCGCCGGCGGTGACCGGTTCGCCGAGTGCCCGGTGCAACTCGATGCCGGCACCGGCCTGCACCCGTTCCCCCTGTGTGCTGCGTCCGGCCCCCAGCCGCCAGGAGGCGACACCGACCGCGCGGGCGTCCAGGGTGGTCAACGTGCCGGAGGTTTCGGCCCGCACGACATGGTGGTGGGCGGCGCGGGGGAGCTCGGCAGTGGGGTCACCGCCCTGGGCGGCGATCATCCGCCGCCACACGTCCATCGCCCGGCCATCGGCCAGGGCATCGGCGGGATCGATCGCCTCACGGCCGACCGCGGTGAGCATCTCCCGGGCCAGGGCGAGGGTCAGCTCCACCAGATCCGCCGGCCCGCCACCGGCCAGGACCTCGACCGATTCGGCCACCTCCAGCGCGTTACCGACCATCCGGCCCAGCGGAGTGTTCATGTCGGTGAGCAACGCGGTGGTCGGCACCCCGGCATCGGCCCCCAACCGAACCATCGCCGCCCCGAGCTCCCGAGCCCGGGCCTCGGTGGCCATGAACGCCCCGGAACCGACCTTCACGTCCAGCACCATGGCCGAGGTGCCCTCGGCGATCTTCTTGCTCATGATCGACGAGGCGATCAGCGGAATCGACTCGACCGTACCGGTCACATCACGCAGGGCGTAGAGCCGCTTGTCGGCCGGGGCGAGGCCGGCACCGGCCGCGCAGATCACCGCCCCGACCTCGCCCAACTGGGCGAACAACTCGTCGTTGGTCAGCTCGGCCCGCCACCCGGGGATCGCCTCAAGCTTGTCCAGGGTGCCGCCGGTGTGGCCCAGCCCCCGCCCCGACAGTTGGGGCACCGCCACCCCGCAGGCCGCCACCAACGGTGCCAGGGGCAGGGTCACCTTGTCGCCGACCCCACCGGTGGAGTGCTTGTCCACGGTGGGCATCGGCTCGCCGTCGGCCCTGCGCAGTTCACCGAAGTCGAGGCGCTCCCCGGAGGCGATCATCGCGGTGGTCCACCGGCTCAGCTCGGCATCGTCCAGCCCCCGGAAGAACACCGCCATTGCCAGGGCCGACATCTGTTCATCGGGCACCTCGCCACGGGCGAACCCGCGGATCACCCAGTCGATCTGCTCGTCGGTGAGGCGTCGGCCGTCCCGTTTGGCGGTGATCAACTCAACCATGTGGAAGCTCATGGTGCCGAGCCTATGCAAGTCGCCCGCGCACCATGACCGAAACCGCAAGAATGACGACCGCCGAAGCCATATTGTCCTCGGCTCGCGCCAATCCTGCGGTTTCGGTCACCGATGGTCACCGATGCGCGGGCCGGGTGTCACCAGCCGCGTTCGGCCAGCCGGTGCGGCTCCGGGATCTCGTCCACATTCAGGCCGACCATCGCCTCACCGAGGTTGCGCGACACGTCGGCGATCACGCCCGGGTCGCGGTAGTTCTGGGTGGCCTTGACGATCGCGGCGGCCCGCTGGGCGGGGTTGCCCGACTTGAAGATGCCCGAGCCGACGAACACGCCCTCGGCGCCGAGCTGCATCATCATCGCCGCATCGGCCGGGGTGGCGATACCGCCGGCGGTGAACAGCGCCACCGGCAACGCGCCGGTCTCGGCCACCTCACGCACCAACTCGTAGGGAGCCTGCAGCTCCTTGGCTGCCACGTACAACTCGTCGCCGGCCATCGAGTGCAGCCGATTGA
>JAAYAO010000390.1 GCA_012719335.1 Propionibacterium sp.
ACGGCCGTTACGGCCCGTATCTGAAGAAGGGCACCGATTCGCGGTCGCTGACCAGCGAGGACCAGATCTTCTCGGTGACCCTGGAGGAGGCGGAGAAGATCTTCGCCGAACCGAAGCGTCGCGGCCGGGCCGCGGCCAAGCCGCCGCTGGCCGAGTTCGGTGCGGACCCGGCCACCGGCAAGCCCGTGGTGGTCAAGGACGGTCGGTTCGGGCCCTACGTCACCGACGGCGAAACCAACGCCACCCTGCGTCGCGACGATTCGATCGAGTCGATGACCGCCGAGCGGGCCTACGAGTTGCTCGCCGAGAAGCGGGCGAAGGGGCCGGCCCCCAAGCGCACCGCGCGCAAGGCGCCCGCGAAG
Organism: Propionibacterium sp.; assembly: GCA_012719335.1. GTDB lineage: Bacteria > Actinomycetota > Actinomycetes > Propionibacteriales > Propionibacteriaceae > JAAYAO01. Next base: position 363 of record JAAYAO010000390.1, read on the forward strand.
AAGGCACCGGCCAAGAAGGCCCCCGCCAAGAAGACGACGACCGCGCGCAAGACCGCCCCCAAGAAGACTGCCGAGAAGCCCGCGGCCGACGGCGACTAGGAACTGTCATGCAACTGCGCCCCCGCAACTCCCGTAACGACGGCGTGCGTCTCTTCGACCTGGGATTCGCCGCCGAACCCCCGCAACTGGTCGATGCCGAACGCGGGCTGACCAATGTCGTGCAGGTCGCCGACGCCACCTACGAGGTGGACGCCACCATCTTCGACGCCCACGACCAACGCCTGGTGCGCAGCGGGGTGGTGCTGGCCCGCCGCAGCTTCGGCGGGCACCCGACCGAGTGGTACCTGGACGCCCCGGACTGGGCGCCCTGGCTGCCGGTGGACGCCTCGTCCACCTCGGAGGAGATGCCCGACCAGTTCCGCGATGCGGTGGTGGCGTTCATGCGGCGTGCCGAACTCGCCGAATCGGCGCAATTGCATTGCCGCCGCCGCACCTGGCATCTGCGCGACGACCAGCGTGCGGTGCTGGCCCGGCTCAGCGACGACCAGGTCACGGTGCGCCGCGGCCAGTTGGTCACCGGACGGTACCGGGAGGTGACCCTCACCCCGGTCGCGGCCACCGCGCAACAGATGTCCTGGCTGGCCGAGAACCTCACCGCGGTCGGGGCTGCTCGGGTGCCGGCCTTCCCGTCCCTGGCCGAACGGCTCGGTGCCCCGGCAACCGGGCCCAGCGATCTGCCCGCGGTCGCCGACTGGAACGACACCACTCCCGCACCGGCCTTCGTCCAGGCCCTGTGGGCGGGCCGGTTGCGCGAACTGCTCGGCGCCGACCTGGCCCTGCGGTCGGGGTTGAGCACCAACACCTCGAAACTGGTGTCGGTGCTGCGCCGGTTGCGTCGGGAGATCCGGGGGCTGGCGCCGGTGCTGGACGCCGAGTGGGTGGCCGACTCCGACGCGGCACTGGCCCGGGTGACCGCGGCGATCACCGAGGCGGCCGAGGCCCCCGACTCCCAGGACTACCTGGGGGTGATCGACCGGATCGTGGTGGCCGCCCGCGCGGTACAGGTCAGCAATGCCGAGCAGACCGCCGGCGAACTGGCCCGGGCGTTGGTCGCGAACTCGCTCAAGGACAGCCGCAAATCGGTCGACAATCTGTCGCCCGACGCCCCCCAGGAGGCCTGGGATGCCGCGGTCGGGCGGGTCGAGTCCCTGGTGGACGCGTGCGCGATCGCCGACCTGCTGCCGTTGACCCGGGACCGACGGTTCACCCGCCGGGCGGTGCGGATGGCCGACCGGTTGGCGGCCGCGAGCGACCCGCAGTTGGCGGCGTTGCGCGACTCGGTGCCGACCCTGACCCCCGAGCAGGCATTCGCGGCCGGCCGGGACTACCAGCGTCGCAAGCTGGCCCAGAACAAGGCACGGGCAGACTTGTTGGCCCAGTGGCCGAAGTGGCGGCGCAAGCTGGTCGTGTCGTGACCTTCATCGCCTTCGAGGGCGGTGACGGGGTCGGCAAATCGACCCAGCAGCGCGCCCTGGTCGAGCATCTGCGCCGCGCCGGCCACGAGGTCGTCGCGACCCGGCAACCCGGCGGCACCCCGGCCGGGGCGCGGATCCGGGAGATCCTGCTGGATCCGGCCACCGGGGATCTGGCGCCCCGGGCCGAATGCCTGCTGTACGCCGCCGACAAGGCCGATCATGTGGCTGCGGTGATCGAACCGGCCCTGGCCCGCGGGGCGATCGTGGTGACCGACCGGTATGTCGACTCGATGCTGGCCTACCAGGGCGCCGGCCGGGCGCTGGATTGGGACGAGTTGGTCGGGTTGGCCGATTGGGCCGTGGCCGGCCGGTACCCCGACCTGACCGTGCTGCTGGACATGGACCCGGATCAGGCCGTCGGCGTCAAGGCCGACCGGGACCGCCTGGAGCAGGCCGGCGACGAGTTCCACCGCCGGGTGCGCGAGTCATTTCTGCAGATGGCCGCCGCCGCCCCCGAGCGCTACCTGGTGCTGCCCGCCCGCGACCCGATCGACTCCCTCGCCACCCGGATCGCCGCCCGGGTCGACGACCTGCTGCACCCCCGGCCCGCCGACTGAGCCCTCCGCCTGGTTTCGACAGGCTCAACCGACGGCTACGGACGCAGGTTGAGCCGGGCGGCGCGGCCGCACCGAACCCGACACTGCGGCCCCACGTTGGTTGAGCCGGTCACGGAGTGGCCGTGTCGAAACCTGCCGCGCGTTTCTGTGGAGGTGCCCACCGGGCGTCCGTTTTCCCGCGATGACTGGATCCTCGGGTCCGGGGCGAGCAGTGGCCATTATGGCTTCGGGGTTGCGCATGTTTGTGGTTTCGGTCGAGGTCGGTACCCCCACGCTGGTTGAGCCGGTCACGGAGTGGCCGTGTCGAAACCTGCCGCGCGATTCTGTGGACGTGCCCATCGTCCGTTTTCCGCGATGACTGAAACCTCGAGCCTGGGGCGAGCGACGTCCACCCCGGGGGTACCAGTCGCCGCCCTCCCGAATCTGGCAGGAAACTCGCGCGCGCATGCACGACACCGAGGTCGGCACCGTGATTGAGGAGGCGAACTAATGCGACCGCAGACACCGGAGCCGGAAGCCGGGGTTTACCTGGCTGCCCTGGCGGCATCGTGTCCGGTTCACCGCGGAGCGGGTACCGGAGCGCCCTGTTTCGGACGTGGGGGTGTATGCGCGAACCGGATTGACGAGGCGCTAGCGGCCGACCCGGAGCCTTTGCGGTGGTCTGCCCTGGAAGTGGCGGCCGCTCGGGCCCGGGCTGCGCTGCCGCCTGCTGAGGAAACCGAGGCTCGACGCCTTGCCGCCCAACGATGTCGGCAACGGCGACGAGGACGACGTCGACAACGTGCTCGGGCCGCGGCTGCCGCCGAGAACCGATCGGAGGGCCAACGATGACCAGCACCTCACGCGCCGCTAAAGCCGCGGCCCAATTGACCCTCAATCAAGCGAACCGGGGCCTATCCGCCGTTGTCGGCGGCATATGTCCGCCGCGTCGGTCACAAGCTCGGTCACAACCACCCACCCACCACCGCGAAACCACCTCTAGGAGCACCCCATGAACACCCCACCCCGCGGCCCACTGTTCGACGGACGGCAGCGACCCACCCCTAACCCCGCGGCCGGTCGACTTGGCGCTCGGAAGTTTTATGCCGAGCAACGATCCGCCGAGGATCGCCGTCTGCGCGGCGCTGCCTTTGCCGACGGCATCGGAGACCTGACCGAAGCTGCGAAGCCGCTAGCCGACCGTGCAACGGCCGCCCGTGACCGGAAGTCAGCCAAGGTCGTCGCGCGGTCCACGAAGGCCCTGCGCGGCATCGTCGACCGCGTACGTGCTGCCGATGCCGAGACCGCCCGTCAGCGGGCCGTGGAGGCCGCTGCCGAGGCCCGAGTCGGGCAGTACCTCGGGGATATTGCCGTCGGCCGCGCTAACCCTCGGCGGCTGTGATGGCGGCCGCTATTCACACCCCCGCCGGAGTAACCACGCTCACCACCCCAGAAGAGGAACACGCCATGACCATCGACACCTCGACTAGCGCTGAGACCCTCTCGACGGCCAACGAAGCCGCCTCGGTCGATTCGCAGACCCTCGACACGCCCGAAATGCCCCACCAGACGCCGCAGGATGCCGCAGGACGGCCGCAGGGGCTCGATGGGCATGATTCCCCACCTAAGACCGCCGAAGCCGCTGCCCGAGCCCACGCCCGTCTCTCAGCCGTACTGGGACGCACTGGCTGAGCACAAGATCCGGATCCAATATTCGCCGTCGAGCGACCAATGGGTCTTTTACCCGCGCACACTCGCCCCGGGCACCCTCGCGGACGACTTGGAGTGGCGCGAGATCAGCGGCGCCGGCACCCTCTACACCTTCACCGTCGCGGATCGGCCCACGGCCCCACCTTGGACGGATGCGGTGCCGCAACTATTGGCGGTCGTGGAATGGGACGAGGGCCCTCGCGTCAGCACAGAACTGGTGGACGCGGATCCCAGCCAATTGCAGGTTGGCATGCGGGTGGAGCCGGTGTTTTGTGACGAGGACGGCATCACGCTGCTGCGTTACCGGCCGAGGAACTGAACCCCGGTGAACTGCGGCGCAGCGCCCTGCAGGTGAGCTTGGGACTGTCGGGCGGTGTGGTGCGGATCCAATTGAAAGCGCCACATCTCCCACAGGCCCGCCACCACCGAGACGACCATCAACCTGGCGACGTATAACTCGCCGAATTCGTAGGTCTCGGTCAATGCCGTGATGGCTCGGGGATCCACCATCAGCGCGGTAGAGGTGCCCACCAGTACCAAGGCCTGCTGAACTCGTCCGCGGGTCGTGACACCTCGTCCACTGCTCGCGGTCGCGGCGAGCCAGAGCACACCGACCAAGACCACGCCGACGGTGGTCGGGCCGAGTAACTGCAGTGGCTGGAACAGCACGGTGCGCAGCGTGAACAAAACCACGATGGTCATCGCGATGGTGGCGAGCAGTAGGCGAGTCG
>JAAYAO010000042.1 GCA_012719335.1 Propionibacterium sp.
GGCCGCATCCTGCAGAGCTACGCCATCGACATCCACATCCCGTTCCTCTCCCGGGTGCCCACCCCGTGGGGCGAGATCGCCCTGCTCGGGGACATCCACCTGGTCACCTCGATGTTCTTCGACATCGGCGTGTTCCTGATCGTGCTGGGCCTGATGCTCGACATCGCCCGCTCGCTCGGCTCGGGCATCGACGTGCACGAGGAGGAGGACCGGGCTCCGTCCCCGCGGGCCGGTAAACAGGGCAGCCGGGGTCGTCCGACGGTCACCAGACTGCGCCGCACCCGATCCTTCTCGGAGGCGCCCTGATGGTTGTCAACCTCACCCTCGTGCTGATCTCCTCGGTGCTGATCGCCGCCGGGGTCTACCTGCTGCTGGAACGCTCCCTGACCCGAATCCTGGTCGGGGTGCTGCTGATGTCGAACGGTGTCAACGTGCTGTACCTGGTGGCCGCCGGCCCGGCCGGACGAGCCCCGCTGATCGGGCTCTTCGAAGCCGACGAGATGTCCGACGCGCTGCCGATGGCGATGGTGCTGACCGCGATCGTGATCACCCTCGCCTCGACCGCCTTCATGCTGACCATGGCCTACCGCAGCTTCCAGTTGCACGGCCACGACGAGGTGCAGGACGACGTCGAGGACGCCCAGATCCGCCGGCTCGCCGAAGCCGACGAGGCCTCGGAGTCCTTCGACGAATCCGGTGACGGCACCCCCGACGAGGATCCCGGCGACGACCCGGCGGAGGTGGTGGGCGAATGATCAACCTGATCCCGCTGCCGGTGCTGCTGCCCCTGCTCGGCGCCGGCCTGACCCTGGCGATGGGCCGACGGGCCCGCGCCCAGCGCTACGTCTCGACCGCCACCCTGGGTGTCACCGTGGTGATCGCCGCGATGCTGGCCTGGCACACCGACCAGTACGGGCCGCAGAATATCTGGCTCGGCTCCTGGCCCGAACCGGTCGGCATCGTGATGGTCGCCGACCGGCTCAGCTCGCTGATGCTGCTGGTGTCCACCGTGGTGGCCCTGGTCGTCCTGCTGTTCTCGATGGGGCAGGACCAGGACGAGAGACGCCGCGAAACACCGCTGTCGATCTATCACCCGACCTTCCTGATCCTGTCGGCAGGAGTGTCGAACGCCTTCCTCACCGGCGACCTGTTCAACCTGTTCGTCGGCTTCGAGATGCTGCTCTTCGCGTCCTATGTGCTGCTCACCCTGGGCGGCACCTCTGACCGGGTTCGGGCCGGCACCACCTATGTGGTGGTGAACCTGCTGTCGTCCCTGCTGTTCCTGATGGCGATCGCGGTGGCCTATGCCGCCACCGGCACGGTCAACATCGCCCTGTTGGCGATCCGGGTGGCCGAACTGCCCGACACCGTGCAGACCATCATCCAGTTGCTGCTGCTCACCGTGTTCGGCATCAAGGCCGCGGTCTTCCCGCTGTCGGCCTGGCTGCCCGACTCCTACCCGACCGCACCGGCCCCGGTCACCGCGGTGTTCGCCGGCCTGCTGACCAAGGTCGGGGTGTACGCGATCATCCGCACCCAGACCGTGATCTTCCCCGACAGCTCGTTCAGCGAACCGTTGATGGTGCTGTCCCTGCTGACCATGCTGGTGGGCATCCTGGGTGCGGTCGCCCAGTCGGAGATCAAACGAATGCTGTCGTTCACCCTGGTCAGCCACATCGGCTACATGCTGTTCGGGGTGTCCCTGGCCACCGTGTCGGGGCTGGCCGGCGCGATCTTCTACACCGCCCACCACATCACCATCCAGACCACCCTGTTCCTGGTCACCGGCCTGATCGAGAGACGCGGCGGGTCGACCTCGCTGAACGAACTCGGCGGCCTGGCCGCGATGTCACCGGTGCTGGGCGTGCTGTTCTTCGTCCCGGCGATGAACCTGGCCGGCATCCCGCCGTTCTCCGGGTTCATCGGCAAACTCGGCCTGCTGCAGGCCGGGGTGGAGGCCGGCACGGTGCTCGCCTACGCCCTGGTCGCGGCGTCCATCATCACCAGCCTGTTGACGCTGTTCGCGATGGCCAAGGTGTGGAACCGGGCCTTCTGGCGCGGGGTGCCCGACCAGGTCGCCGGGCGTCCCGGCGCCTCGGCCCGTGCCCGGGGCCGCCGGATGCCCAAGGGGATGGTGGTCACCGCCGCCACCCTGGTCGCCATCGGGATCAGCCTGTCGGTGGTGGCCGGCCCGCTCTACGGGTTCACCACCCGCGCCGCCTCCGACACCTACGCCGGTCACTACGTCCAAGCCGTACTTCCGGAGGGGATCGAATGAGTCCCGATCGCGCCGTCCGCAATCGCCTGTCCTGGCTGAACGCCGGGGTCTCCCTGGTGGTCTGGCTGCTGCTGTGGGGCACCATCAACCTGCCCCTGGTGATCCTCGGCCTGTTCGTGGCGGTGGTGGTCGGGCTGGCCTTCCCGATGACCCCGATCAACTTCCGCGGCACCTTCCGGCCACACTGGTGGTTCCTGATGTTCCTGCGCTTTCTGTGGGATCTGCTGGTCGCCTCGATCGCCGTGCTGGCGTTGGTCTTCCGGCCGCGGATGAACTTCAAGAACGCGCTGATCCGGGTGCCGATGCGGGTGCAGTCGGACCTGATCCAGACCCAGACCGCCGAACTGGTCTGCCTGGTGCCGGGCTCGATCGTGCTGGAGGCGACCCGGGCCACCCCGGTGCTGTACGTGCACACCCTGGACGTTCAGGACGACCCCGACGCGATCGCCGAAGCCCGCAAACGGGTCCGCGACGCCGAGGCCCGGGTGATCACCTTCCTGGGCAGCCGGGAACACTTCGACAAACTGCGTGCCGAACGCCGGGGCGAGGAGGTGGACTGGTGACCGCGATCCACTACGCCACCGTGGTGTTCATCGTGCTGGCCGGTGCGGTGCTGCTCGCGGCCGCGGTGCTGACCGTGATCCGGCTCAGCAAGGGCCCGTCCAGCCTCGACCGGATCATCGCCAGTGACGTGATGGTCGGCATCGTGATCGCCGGGCTGGCGATCGAGGCCGCGGTCAACCACCACGCCACCACCTACCCGGTGATGGTGGTGCTGTCGCTGGTCGGCTTCGCCGGTGCGGTGGGCATGGCCCGGTTCGTCGGCGACCGGGACGTGGACGTGGTGCGCACCTCGTCCACCAAGACCGAGGAACGGGGGAAGAAGGGATGACCGACGCGATCCTCGACCTGGTCGGCGCCATCTTCCTGTTCTTCGGCGCGGTGCTGTCGCTGGGGGCGGCCGTCGGCCTGCTGCGGTTCCCCGATGTGGTCACCCGGATGCACGCCGGCGCGAAACCACAAACCCTGGGGCTGTTGTTCCTGGTGGTCGGAGCCACGGTGTCGATCCGGGAAGTGCCCGCGATCACCATGGCGGTGCTGATCATCGCCTTCCAGTTCCTGACCATCCCGGTCTCCACCCACATGGTGGCCCGCACGGCCTACCGCACCGGCCTGGTGGCCAAGGACTCGCTGGTGATCGACGAGCTGACCGATCAGGTGCAGCAGACCCACCGTCCGGTGCCCCGACCGGCCACCCCCCGGCCGAAGCCCAAGCCGGACCCGACCCAGCGCGAGGCCGAAGCGGCCGAGCTGAGCCACCAGGCACGCGCCGCCACCGGCGCCGAACCGACGGTGCACCCGCCGGAGGCGGTCACCGAGCCGACCCCGTCCAGTGGACACAACGGTGTCGGGGAGGACTCCGAACCGCAAGGATGACCCCATGACACAGGGACGTTTGGCAGGACGGGTGGCGCTGGTCACCGGCGGCGGTGAAGGAATCGGACGCTCGATCGTGCGGCGGTTGGTCGCCGACGGTGCCGCGGTGGTGGTCGCCGAAATCAACCCAGACCTCGGTCGCCAGGTCGAGGAGGAGTTCGGCAACCGGGTGCGGTTCGTGCAGACCGACGTGATGCAACGCGACCAGGTCGAAGCCGCGGTGCAGGCGGCGGTGGACGCCTTCGGCAGCATCGACATCCTGGTCAACAACGCCTGGGGCGGCGGCAGTACCTCCCGGGTGGAGTACAAGACCGACGCCCAGATGGACCGGGGCCTGGCCATGGGTTTCCGTGGCCCGCTGTGGGCGATGCAGGCGGCCTTCCCGCACATGAAGGCGGCCGGCTGGGGCCGGATCATCAACATGGTGTCGCTGAACGGCGTGAACGCGCACATCGGCACCCTGGAGTACAACACCGCCAAGGAGGCCCTGCGCACCCTGACCCGCACCGCCGCCCGGGAATGGGCCCCGACCGGTGTGGTGGTCAACGCGGTCGCCCCCGGCGCCCGCTCCGCGGCCTTCGAGCGGATGCTGAGCAACTTCCCCGAACTCGAGAAGGCCTCGAGCGACGCCAACCCGATGGGCCGGGTCGGTGACCCCGACACCGACATCGCCCCGGTGGTGGCCTTCCTCGCCTCCGACGACGCCCGCTACCTGACCGGCAACACCCTCTTCGTCGACGGTGGCAGCCACATCAACGGCGTCGCCTGGCAACCCAACCTGCCCGACGGCCCCGTCTGACCCACCGCGAACCCCACCTCACGTGCGACCGGCACCTTCCCGCGCCCGGTCGACCCGGCCGTCTGCGCAGCCCTTTCTTACGCTGGTTGAGCCCCGACCGCTTGCGGTCGGGTGTCGAAACCCCGGTGACCTCTCGTGCAGACCCGTGCTGCAGGGCACGGTGACTGAAAACGCGAGGATGAGGGCCGCCGAAGCCATAGTGGTCGTGACTTGCTCCAGGTTTGCGTTCTCAGCCAGGGCGCCGATTCGTCGTCGCGTCGGCTCGGGGCAGGTACCCTGGTTGCCCTATGAGCGCAGCAGAACCGGAAACCCTGTTTCCCCGCCTGGAACCGTTGTTGGGGCGGGTCGGCAAACCGATCCAGTACGTCGGTGGTGAGGTCAACTCGGTGGTCACCGAGTGGGCCGATGCCGACGTGCGCTGGTGCCTGATGTACCCCGACGCCTACGAGGTCGGCCAGCCCAACCAGGGTGTCGCGATCCTGTACGAGGTGCTCAACGAGGCCGACCGGGTGCTCGCCGAACGCACCTACGCGGTGTGGCCGGACTTGGCCGCACTGATGCGGCAACACGGCATCCCGCAGTTCACCCTCGACACCCACCGTCCGGTACGGGCCTTCGACGTGCTCGGGGTCAGCTTCTCCACCGAACTGGGGTACACCAACCTGCTGGAGACCCTCGACCTGGCCGGCATCCCGCTGCACGCCGCCGACCGCACCGACGAGGATCCGATCGTGCTGGCCGGCGGGCACGCCAGCTTCAACCCCGAACCGATCGCCGACTTCATCGACGCCGCGGTGCTGGGTGACGGGGAGGAAATCTCCCTGGCGATCAGCGAACTCATCGCCGAGTGGAAGTCCGAGGGCAGCCCCGGCGGACGCGACGAACTGCTCGCGCGACTGGCCGCCACCGGCGGGGTGTACATCCCGCGCTTCTACACCGTCGACTATCTGCCCGACGGCCGGATCCAGCGGGTCGCGCCGAACCGGGCCGGGGTGCCGTTCACGGTGCGCAAGCACACCCTGATGGACCTCGACCAGTGGCCGTACCCGAAGAAGCCCCTGGTGCCGTTGGCCGAAACCGTGCACGAACGCTATTCGGTGGAGATCTTCCGCGGCTGTACCCGTGGCTGCCGGTTCTGCCAGGCCGGGATGATCACCCGTCCGGTGCGGGAACGCAGTATCGAGACGATCGGGCGGATGGTGGCCGACGGGCTGCAGGCCACCGGCTTGGAGGAAGTCGGACTCTTGTCGCTGTCGAGTGCCGATCACTCCGAGATCGGCGAGGTCACCACCCAGTTGGCCGACCGCTACGAGGACTCCAACGTGTCGCTGTCGTTGCCCAGCACCCGGGTGGACGCCTTCAACATCGACCTGGCCAACGAACTGTCCCGCAACGGCCGCCGCTCCGGGCTGACCTTCGCCCCCGAGGGCGGTTCGGAACGGATGCGTCGGGTGATCAACAAGATGGTGGACGAGGACGACCTGATCCGCACCGTCGCGACCGCCTACGGCAACGGGTGGCGGCAGGTGAAGCTCTACTTCATGTGCGGCCTGCCCACCGAAACCGACGAGGACGTGCTGGCGATCGCCGACCTGGCCGCCCGGGTGATCGAAACCGGACGCGAGGTCTCCGGCCGCAAGGACATCCGCTGCACCGTGTCGATCGGCGGGTTCGTGCCGAAGCCGCACACCCCCTTCCAGTGGGCCGCACAGTTGGATGCCGAAACCACCCACGACCGGTTGATCAAACTCCGCGACGCGATCCGCGCCGACAAGCGGTACGGACGGGCGATCGGGCTGCGCTATCACGACGGCGAACCGGGCATCGTCGAAGGCCTGCTGTCGCGCGGCGACCGGCGCCTCGGCGCGGTGATCGAAGCCGTCTGGCGGGCCGGCGGCCGGTTCGACGGGTGGAGCGAACACTTCAGCTACCAGCGTTGGATGGACGCGGCGGCCGACACCCTCACCGGCGTCGACGTCGACTGGTACACCACCCGCGAACGCGACTACGACGAGGTGCTGCCCTGGGATCACCTCGACGCCGGCCTGGACCGGGATTGGCTGTGGGAGGACTGGCAGGACGCCCTCGACGAGGTGAACGTGGACGACTGCCGGTGGACCCCGTGCTTCGACTGCGGGGTGTGCCAGCACCTGGACACCGAGATCCAGATCGGCCCGACCGGACGATCCCTGCTGCCGATCGCCGAGATCACCGGCCCGTCCCTGACCCGCTGACCCGGGCCGGCACCCCGACGTCGGGTGCACCGCGCCCGGGCATCCCGCCCCGTCCGAGCCACGACCGTCCTTGGGCGAACCCGCCGGATCCGCGGCCGGTCGGGCGCGCTCGAATCCACCTCCCGCGCCGAGAGCTGTCGACGGGTATAGCCCGCAGAGAAAAGCTCGTCCCGGTGAACGGGAACCCCGGCTGAACAGCGTTCAATCTTCCTACTCTGGGACGCATGGGCAATGATGCTGACACCACGGGCGCCGCAGCCGGCGACTCCCGCACCGCCGCCGACCTGGCCACCGCGGCCGGGGAGCTGCTGCTGAAGATCCGGGCCGGGCTGGCCGCCGGAACCGACCCGGTCGACCTGCGCAACCGCGGGGACCGCGAGAGCGACGACCTGTTGCACGCCTTGCTGCGCGAACGTCACCCGGCCGACAAGATCCTGTCGGAGGAAACCGCCGACAGCCCCGAACGGCTGACCGCCGACCGGGTCTGGATCATCGACCCGTTGGACGGCACCCGCGAGTTCGGTGAGGACGGCCGCGACGACTGGGCGGTGCACGTCGCCCTGGTCGAGCACGGCGAACTGGTCGCCGGTGCGGTGGCCCTGCCCGGCCTCGGCGTCACCTTCGACAGCGGCACCGCCCGGCTCGCCCCGCGCCCGGACGGGCCGGTGCGGGTGGTGGTCAGCCGTACCCGCCGTCCCGAACCGGTGCTGAACCTGGCCGAGAAGATGGACGGCCGGCTCGTCGAGATGGGCTCGGCCGGTGCGAAGGCGATGGCCGTGGTGCGCGGCGAGGTCGACATCTACGCCCACACCGGCGGCCAATACGAATGGGACTCCGCCGCCCCGGTGGCGGTCGCCCGCGCCGCCGGGCTGCACGTCTCCCGGATCGACGGATCCGCCCTGCGCTACAACCAGCCCGACCCGAAGCTGCCCGACCTGCTGATCTGCCGGCCCGAGTACGCCGACCGCGCCCTGGAGGTGCTGAACTCATGACCCACGACCTCAGAACCCCGGAGCTGACCCACCTGCAACGGTTGGAGGCCGAGAGCATCCACATCCTGCGGGAGACCGTCGCCGAGAGCGAGAACCCGGTGATGCTGTACTCGGTCGGCAAGGACTCGGCGGTGATGCTGCACCTGGCACTGAAGGCCTTCTACCCGTCCAAGCTGCCCTTCCCCTTGCTGCACGTCGACACCACCTGGAAGTTCCGCGACATGTACGCGCTGCGCGACAAGGTGGCCGCCCGCGACGACGTCGACCTGCTGATCTACCACAACCCCGAGTGCGTGGAGCAGAACATCAACCCCTTCGACCATGGTTCGGCGGTGCACACCGACATGTGGAAGACCGAGGGGCTGAAGCAGGCGATCGACCACTACAAGTTCGACGCCGCCTTCGGTGGGGCCCGCCGGGATGAGGAGAAGTCCCGGGCGAAGGAACGGATCTTCTCGATTCGCACCGCCGAGCACCGCTGGGACCCCAAGGCACAGCGCCCCGAACTGTGGAACCTGTACAACGTGCGCAAGGCGCCGGGGGAGAGCCTGCGGGTGTTCCCGCTGTCGAACTGGACCGAGCTCGACATCTGGCAGTACATCCTGCTGGAGGGCATCGAGATCGTGCCGCTGTACTACTCGGCGAAGCGTCCGGTCGTCGAACGCGACGGCACCCTGATCATGGTCGACGACGAACGGATGCGGTTGCGCGAGGGTGAGGAGCCGATGATGAAGTCGGTCCGCTTCCGCACCCTGGGCTGCTACCCGTTGACCGGTGCGGTCGAATCCGAGGCCGACACGCTGCCCGACATCATCCAGGAAATGTTGCTGACCACCACCTCCGAACGGCAGGGCCGGGTGATCGACCACGACTCGGCCGCATCGATGGAGAAGAAGAAGCAGGAGGGCTACTTCTGATGTCGCACCAATCCGATCTGATCGCCACCGACATCGACGCCTACCTCGATGCCCACGCCAACAAGTCGATGCTGCGGTTCATCACCTGCGGCTCGGTCGACGACGGCAAGTCCA
>JAAYAO010000043.1 GCA_012719335.1 Propionibacterium sp.
TCAGTGCGTGATCGTGGGGTGCCCGGACACAGGCGGCAACCAACCTACCCGAATCACAAATCACCTCGCATCCGTCCGCCGATCGTTCACGACCGGGAAAACCCCGGCCGTGCCGATCCTTGACGGCGGTATCGATCACGACTGCCCGGGCTCAGGCGGCATCCTCCTCGGTGGTGTCGTCGAAGGTGGGGTCGGCATCGATGCCCTCGGCCTCGGCCAGGGCTTGGCGGGCGACCGCGTCGCGTTCGGCGCTGCGCGACGGCTTCTCGTTGCGGCGGAACTTCGCCACACCGCGGTTCAGGTCGTGCCCGACCGAGGTGGCCTCGATGAACTGTCGTTCCCGGTCCTCGCCCTCCTTCGTCCGCCAGGTTTCGGTGCGCAGCCGGCCGTGGACGACGACCGGGTCGCCCTTGCCCAGGGAGTCGCGCACGTTGTCGGCGAGCTGTCGCCAGCACTGCACGGTCAACCAGGTGGTGGGATGCTCGATCCAGTTGCCGTTGCGTTGCACCCGTGGGGTGTTCGCCAGCCGGAAGGTGGACACGCTGAGTTGTTCACCGACCATGCGGTGGTCGACGTCGTTGCCGAGATTGCCGGTGATCGTGATCTGGGGCTCCATCCGGGGGCCTCCTTTCTCCTCACCCGACACGGTGGTCCCCCGGCCCCGCACCTTTCCCCCCGGCGGCAGAAATTGTGGACAGTGCTCCCGGCTCGATCCGGGTTGTGGAAAACCCGCCCGCGACCGACCACCCGCACCGGACCAGCCGGCCCGCCCCCACAGTTCAGGCCGAGGCTCGCAGCGCCGCTTCCCGCGCGGCCCGGTGCCGGTCGAGTTCGGTGTCGATGGGTTCCAGAACCAACTCGTTGGCCACCTGAGCGATCGACGAGTACAGGGCTCGGCGGGCCCGGCGAGCGGCGCGACGGGCACCGACCACCACCCCGAGTCGGGACACGATCGCCAGCAACACCCCGGCCAGCACCCCGCCGATCGCCAGCACGGTGGGCGCCGGGACGCCCCACCACAGCACCTCGGGCAGCGGCGGCATCTGCAGGTAGAGCAGCAGGAACGACACCCCGAGCCAGAGCAGCCCGGCCACCGCGGTGAGCAGCACCAGCCATTGCACCACCCGCACCAGCGACCACCAGCGGTGCCGCTCGTCCATCTCGAGGTTGGTGGTGGCCACCGCCCGGTCGAGCCGGTCGGGCAGGTCTGCCAGGTGGGATCGTCCGGCATCACCGACCGCCATCGCCCAGCCGCGGGGCATCGCCTCGGCGCTGTTGCGGGTGATCTCGCGCACCGCGGTTTCCACCCGGGCCGATTGCACTCCGGAGGCGGCCGGCAACGAGGTGCGCCCCACCCGGGAGGGGTCGAGTTCCTTGCGTTCGATCGCCCCGCCGACCCCCTTGCGGAGCCGGTCCAAGTGCAATCGGCGCAGCGGGTCGGGCCGGAAGCGCCCGATCCAGGCCACCACCGGCCATCCGGTGGCCCGCGCCCCGCGCTGCCGCCAGGCACTGTCCACCGCATCCACCACCGCGGGTACCCGCGCGGCCTCGGCGAGGGAGGCGATCAACCGTTTGCGGTCGGTGTCGGCCAGTTCGGCCTCCGGCCCGGCGGCGGTGGCCGCGGCCAGGTCGTCGGCGGCAGCCCGGACGTCGGCGGTCAACCGTTCGGCGGCGGCGGCCTTGGCGGTGACCAACTCGGCCAACCGGGCGCGCAGTTCCCCCACCCCGGCACCGGTGCGGGCCGAGGTGGCGTGGATCTCCACCGCCGCGAGCCCCTCGGCGTCCAGCAACCGGCGCAGATCGGCCAGGCACCGTTCCAGTTCGTGTTCGCTCAACCGGTCGATCTGGTTCAGCACCACCATCATCACCCCGGCATGCCGGGCCATCGGGATCAGATAGTTCTCGTGCAGGGCCGCGTCGGCGTACTTCTGCGGGTCGACCACCCAGGCCACCGCGTCGACCAACTGCACCATCCGGTCGACCTCGAGCCGGTGCGCGGCCTCGGTCGAGTCGTGGTCGGGCAGATCCAGCAGCACCAGCCCGTCCAGGGACGGGGCGGGTGCCCCGGCTCGTCCGGGCAGGGCGAGGCGTCGTTTCGGGGCGGGCAGGGCCAGGCTCGGGTCGTCCCCGCTGAGTTGGTGGCGGGTGCGCACCTCGAGCCAGTTGAGCAGATCCCCGGCCGGTTCGGTGCCGAAGACGGCCGCGGTGGTGCTGGACGTGGTGGGTCGGCGCATCCCGACGGTGGACAGTTCGGTGCCGGTCAGGGCGTTGAACAGGCTGGATTTGCCCGATCCGGTGGCCCCGCCGAGTGCCACCACGGTCGATTCACCGGAGAAGGCGAGCCGGTGATCGGCCTGGGCCACCACCCGCTCGGCCTCGTCCACCGCCGGGTCGGGGGCCCGACCCCGGGACAGGTCGGCCGCCTCGGCCAGCGACCGGGTGCGTTCGGGCAGGGACGGGGCCGACACCGCGCGGGCCATCAGCGTCCCTCCTGTTCGGGCCGGTATTCGGGCTGTGGTTCTGCTTGGGGTTCGGCCACCGGCAGCAGTTCCCCCTCCAACACCGGGGCCTGCACACCGGAGCTGCGTACCCCCGGTAGCGCGGGCAGTTCCCCGCCCAGTGCCGGTTGCTCCGCCCCCGCGGACACCATCCGCTCGGCCCCGTCCAGCGCCAGGGGCCCGGCCTGCCGCGCCCGGGTGACCTCGGCCGCGGCGGCGCGGAGCCGATCCCCGGCCGACGGGTCCAGCCCCAACTCGGTGAGTTGTTCGTGATACCGCAGCAGTTCGGTGGCCATCAGGGCCTGGACGCGGTTGTCGAGGTCCTCCTTGGCGGTCTTGGCCAGCCGCCGCACCGCGTCGTCGCCGAAAATCGCCTCCAGCAGGCGCTGGGCGAGCACCGCGGTGCCACCGGCCACGCCGACCTCGGCACCGACCAGACCGCCGGTCTGGGAGAAGATGAAGATCATCAACGCCAGGCCGACCGCGTTCACCCCGAGGGCGGCGAATCGGGCCCGGGAGCGTCGTTTCATGCCTTCGCCGGCAACCAGTTCGAGCACCGCCCGCTGCCAATCCCGAATCGTGGTGGCCACGCCGGCGGCGAACTGCGGGGAGGCCCGGCCCAGATCGACCGGCGCCCGGTCGAGCAACTGCCTGCCGGCCACATGAGCGTGCCAGGAGCGTTCGGCCCGTTCGGCCGCGGCCTCCCCCTCGTCACGGATCAACGCCTCCAGGCCGGACTCGACGGCCACTTCGAGGTTGTCGGTGCCGGGCGGACGGCCCCGCACCCAGGAGGTCAGCCGGTCGCGCAGCCAACTGATCTTCTCCTCGACCACCCGCAGCACTTCGCCGGTGCCGACGAACTCGTGCCAGCGGGCCAGCACCTCCCCGCGCAGCAGGGTGCCGTCGGCCGATTGCACCGCGATGGTGCGCACCGCCTCAGCGTAGGAGGCATCCGCCTCGGCGCTGAGTTGCACCGCGGTGTGCACCTGATCGTCGAGTTGCCGGGCCAGTGGGGTGGCCTGGTCGGCCAGGGCCCCGATCGCCCCGTCCAGGGTGCGGCGGATGACTTCCTCGCGGGTGCTGCGGTCGGCGGCCAGGGTCGCCAGCCAACCCCGGATCGGGGACACCGCCGCGTCGGGCAACAGCCCGTCCTCGTCGGTGGTGGTTTCGGGGACGGCGAACAGCGGCGACTCCCCCAGCCCCCGCTCGGTCATCAGTTGGCCCAGGTGGGCCGGAATCTCCTGCATCCCCGCCGGTGGAACCCGGTCCAGCACCACCGCCACCATCGCGCTGCGGGCGGCGGCGTCGCGCAGGAACTCCCAGGGCACCGCGTCGGCATAGCGGGCAGCACTGGTGACGAACAGCCACAGGTCGGCCGCAGCGAGCA
>JAAYAO010000391.1 GCA_012719335.1 Propionibacterium sp.
CGGCCAGTGCCTTGGGTCGAATCATGGGTTTTCTCCTTGTCGGATGGACACTTACTTGAAGCCGGTCAGTGAGATCGAGTTGATGATGTGGCGCTGGAAGATCGCGTAGAGCACCAGCAGCGGGGCCATCGCCACCGTCGTGGCGGCCATCACCAGGGTCCAGTTCGCGTTGTGCTGCGATTGCAGGGACGCGGTGGCCACGGTGATCACCTGCCAGGTCTGCCCGGTGGTGATGATCAGCGGCCACATGAAGTTGTTCCAGTGGGTGACGATCGTGATGATCGCCAGCGTGGCGATGATCGGACGCGACATCGGCACCACGATCTGCCACAGGATGCGCCAGGTGCCGGCACCGTCGATCCGGGCGGCCGCGATCAGGTCGTCGGGAATGCCCATGAAGTACTGGCGCAACAGGAACACCGCGTAGGGGGAAGCGAACATCCACGGCAGCACCAGCGCCCAGAAGGTGTTGCGCAGCCCGATCTGGGTGAACATTGTGAACAGCGGCACGACCAGCACCACCTGGGGCACCATCAGGGTGGCCAGGTACAACCAGAACAGGGTGTCGCGCAACGGGAATTGCAGCTTCGCGAAGGCGAAGGCGGCCATGATCGAGAAGACCATCTGCCCGATCAGCACCACCGCGACGACCTGTGCGGTGACCGCGATCGGGGTGATGAAGTTGTAGTCGGTGACCAACCGGCTGAAGTTGTCGAAGGTCACCGGGTCGGGGGCGGCCAGGGCCGACTGATTGGCCATCTGCCGCGGCGTCTTGAAGGCGGTCATGAAGCTCAGCGCGAACGGGGCCAGGGTCAACGCGGCCGCGAACAGCAGCACCAGGTAGGTGGCGACGATGCCGACCGTGCGGCGCATCCGGTGGGTGCCGGCGTGGCGCAGGCCGACCGAGGACGTCAGGGCCGGGGCGCGCATCCCGGTGTCAAGAGAGGTCATAGGTCACCCGCTTGCTGAAGAACCGTTGCTGCAACACGGTGATCACGATCAGGATCGCGAACAACACCAGGGCCATCACCGCGGCCCGGCCGAGTTGGTAACTACCGCCGAAGGCCTCCAGGTAGATCCGGGTGGCGATCACGTCGGTGGCGAACTGTGGGCCACCGTTGGGGGTGAGGGCGTAGATGTGGTCGAAGGCCTGGAAGCTGGCGATCACCCCGGTGACCAGGACGAAGAACATCGTCGGGCCGAGCAGCGGCAGTTTGATGCGCCAGAACACCTGCCAGGCGTTGGCGCCGTCGATCTCGGCGGCCTCGACCACCTCTCGCGGAATACCGCTCAGACCGGCGATGAAGAACAAGGTGGTGTAGCCGACCTGCGACCAGATGCTGACGAAGGCCACCGCCGGCAGCGCCAGATTCGGGTTGGTCAGCCATTCGGTGTTGCTGCCCAGCAGGGTGTTCAGGGCGCCGTTGTGCGGGGCCAGAATCCACTTCCACACCACACCCAGGGCCAATGGGGCGGCCACCCACGGGATCACGAAGATCACCCGGAACAGCGTCGACCCGGGCAACCCGCGGGTGAGCAGGGTGGCCAAGAACAACCCCAGGGCGGTCTGCAACGGAATCACCATCGCCACGAACAACAGCGACACCAGCAGGGAGTGGCCCATCCGGCCGTCGGTGAGCACGCTCGTCCAGTTGTCGAGGCCGACGAACTGCATCGGCCGCAACATGTCCCACTTGTGGAAGGACAGGAAGATCACCACCACGATCGGCACCACCAGAAATGCCAGCAACCCGAGCAGGCTCGGCGTCAGGTACGCCCAACCCGCCAGGGCATTGCGCCGGTTTCTGGCAGATGACATGGCGGAAGCATAGTTGAAATTTCTACACTTCATCGTGTCATCGTGAGAACGACCACATCACGGTTGGGCCACGGAAAACTGGCCGGCCCACCGGGGTGCCGGGACGGGCGGGAATGACGCCACGCCCGCCCGCCGGCTCGGCTCAGAAACCGGGGAAGGGCATCTCCGGCACGCCGGCGACCAGCATCGCCTCGGCCGGGGCGGTACCGGGCAGTGGTTCGACTTGCAGGGCGGTGCGAATCACGTCCCCGTCCACCTCCGGGGCCGACATGGTGACCGCCGGGTTGTTCGGCTGCAGCGAGGCGGCCACCTCCTCGGCACGCCCCGGTGCGTGGATGCACGACCACGCGGTGCCGTTGCCGTCGGCATCGACCTTCGCGGCCACCGCCATTGTCCGATCATCGCCGGGCAGTGACACCAGGTGCATCATGTGCGGATCGTCCAGGCACCTCAGCAGTGCCTGCACCCGGGCGTCGTCGAGGGCGGAGTTCGCCGCATCCGGCTCGATGGTGACCGAACCGTCCCGGGGCAGCACCACGATGTCGGTATCGGTCACCCGCATCGCCCGGTGCCAACCGGGTAGCGAATCGTCGGCGAGCCACAGGTCGTCCTGGCGGGTCCATCCCGCTTCGCTCAGTACCTGGTCGGCGTGCTGCGCGTCGGGGGTGTCGTGCACGATCGCGGTGCTGCCGTAGTGGCTGAGAGACCAATCCATCGTGGCGCCGGTCAGCACCCGGGGCAGGTTCGGTTGTTGCAGCACCATCGGCACCGCCAACCTCGTCGCGCGTAGTCCCCAGGCCCGGGTGGGATCCTCGTCGGCCGGGTCGGGAAGTTCGGTGCCATCACCCTCGTACCCGACCGTGTCGCGAATGCCCGCGACGTCGTGGAAGCCAACCGCGAACCGTTCCGAGTCCTGCACCCCACCGACCGACCCCAGTGCGGTTTCCAGGGTCGACTCCGTGCCACCGGCACAGGCGGAAAGGCCGAGCGCGACGGTGAGGGCGGCGAGGGTCGTGACGAAGCGGTTCGGCATGCCCGGCAGCGTAATGCAGGGCGGGTTGGGCAACCGGTGCACATACGATCGGGGCATGCCATCCCAGCCGCCGCCCGGAGAAGCCGTCCCGTCTGACGGGTCGTTGCCGACGGCCGCGTTGGCCGAGCTGCCCGACCGCGGCTTCGGGGTGTACCTCCATGTGCCGTTTTGTGCCTCCCGGTGCGGCTACTGCGACTTCAACACCTACACCTCCGACGAACTGGGGCCGGGAGCCGATCGGAGCAGTTACCCCGCCACGGTGCGGGCCGAGATCGAACTGGCGGCCCGGGTGCTCGGCCCGGACGTCCCGCCCGTGTCCACCGTGTTCGTCGGCGGCGGCACCCCGACCCTGCTGCCGTCGGCGACCCTGGTCGAGATGCTCGCGGCCATCGGCGACACCTTCGGGCTGGCGCCGGGCGCGGAGGTGACCACCGAGGCCAATCCCGAATCGGTCACCCCCGACTCCCTGGCCGAGTTGGCCGCCGGGGGCTTCACCCGCGTCTCCTTCGGGATGCAATCGGCCCGCTCCCACGTGCTGCGGGTGCTGGACCGCGAACACAGCCCCGGACGGGCGGTGGCCGCGGTCGCCGAGGCCCGGACGGCCGGCTTCGAGCAGGTCAGCCTGGACCTGATCCACGGCACCCCCGGGGAGACCCTCGACGACTGGCGGGCCAGCCTGGAGGCCGCGATCGGGGCCCGGCCCGACCACATCTCGGCCTACTCGCTGATCGTCGAGGACGGCACCCGTCTCGGGGCCCGGGTACGCCGGGGCGAGCTGCCGATGCCGGACGAGGACGAGCAGGCCGACAAGTACCTGCTGGCCGAGGAACTGCTCACCGGCGCCGGTTACCACGCCTACGAGATCAGTAACTGGGCCACCGACGCCGACACCCGGTGCCGGCACAACCTGGCCTATTGGCAGGGCGGCAACTGGTGGGGATTCGGCCCCGGGGCGCACAGCCACGTCGGCGGCGTCCGGTGGTGGAATGTGCGCCACCCGGCCCGGTACGCCGAACTCCTCACCGCGGGCGGCTCACCGGGGGAGGGCCGGGAACTGTTGGACGACGAGACCCGCCGGGTCGAACGGGTGCTGCTGGAACTGCGCCTGGTCACCGGGTTGTCGTTGGCGGTGCTGACCGCGTCCGAACGGGCCCGGGTGCCGGATGTGGCGCGCCGGGGTCTGGTCACCGTCGCCGACGACCGGCTGCACCTGACCCTGCCCGGCCGGCTGCTGGCCGATGCGATCATCCGTGACCTGCTCGATTGAGCCCGCACCCATTCGTCCGCTCGATCACCCTGCCGCTCGCGCAGGGACGCGCACCCCGGTGACCGTGGTGGGGTGGGCTCGGCAACGATCCGGCCCGTCCTGCGCGTGCCGACCGGGCACCGGCGCCGAGCTGACCTACAGTCCGCTCCATGCGTTACGACCGTGACCCCCTCGCCCCGGGGTGGCAGCAGGCAAGCCGTCCGAAGTCGACCGAGGTCACCATCGAGAAGGGCATGGTGATCGAGGATCCGACCACCGGTTTCGTCGGAGCGGTCACCAGTTGGGAACACGGCGCCTTCGTCCTGGAGGACCGGCGCGGCAAGATCCGCTCCTTCCCCTTCGGGACGGGGTTCTGGATCGACGGCAAGCCGGTGTCGATCACCCCGGCCGCGAAGGCCGCCCGGCACACCCCGACCCACACCCGCTCGGGTTCCCGGGTCGGGCCGAGCTCCAAGGCCCGGGTCGCCCTGCCCAGCCGGATCTACGTCGAGGGCCGCCACGACGCCGAACTGATCGAGAAGGTCTGGGGTGACGACCTGCGCCATGTCGGGGTGGTGGTGGAGTTCCTCGGCGGCATCGACGACCTCGACCGGATCATCAGCGACTTCGAACCGGGCCCCGGCCGGCGCCTCGGGGTGCTGGTCGACCACCTGGTGCCCGGCAGCAAGGAAAGCCGGATCATCGCCGAAGCCGGCCGCGGTTACACCGAATACCTGATGGTCACCGGCCACGAGTACATCGACATCTGGCAGGCGGTCGACCCCGGCCGGATCGGCATCAAGGCCTGGCCGGACATCCCCAGGGGGCAGGACTGGAAAACCGGAACCTGCCGTGCCCTCGGCTGGCCCCACGGCTCCCAGCGGGATATCGCCCGGGCCTGGCAACACATCCTGTCCCGGGTCGAATCCTGGTCCGACCTCGACCGCCGGCTGTGCACCGAGGTCGAGAAACTCATCGACTTCGTCACCGCCGACCACCCGATGCCCTGACTCCGGCGTGGGTCGAGACCGACGCTGGTTGAGCCCGGATGCACCTGACGCTGGTTGAGCCCGGGCCGCAGGCCCGGTGTCGAAACCACCCGCGGATTCGTGTGGACGCAACCCCGGTGTCGCGCAGGGACCGGCGGTGGCGTCCACCACGTGCGCCGGAGGCTTCGACACGCTCGCTGCGCGAGCGGCTCAACCACCCAAGGGCTCAGTGGCCGGCGAGCTTGGCCTTGGCCCGTTCCTCGAAGGCGACCCGGCCGTGGTCGGTGCCCAATTGGAAGCGGATCCGGCTGATCGCCCCGGTGAAGGCGTTGCCCGGGCCCTCCACGTAATCGGTGGTCACCGCGGTGCCGCGATCGGCACCGAAGTCCATCGTCTCGTCGATCGAGAAGTTGAACTTCAGGGTCTTCGGGATCCGCCCCGCGGCCACCTCGACGCCGTCCACCGACAAGGTGACATCGGCGCCCAACCCCAGATCACCACCGTCGTAGTCGAACTGCAGCACCGCCTCGTGGTGGCCGGGGCCGATCCGCTGCTCGGAGGCCACCACCCAGTGCTCCATGTCGACGTAGTTGTAGGCGTACCGCAGACAGCCGTCCATCAAGTACAGCGACCAGCCACCGAAGCGGCCGCCCTGGGCGACCAACACCCCGTTGGCCGACTCGTCGGCTTCGAAATCCACGGTCAGGGTGAAGGTGCGGTTCTTCACATTCGGGGCGACGTCCTCGGGCAGCGCGCCGATGTTGGGGGTGAAGGTCACGTCGGTGCGCTCCCCGAGCAGGGTGTGCCGGTTCGCCAGCGAGGGGACGAACCGTTCGTTCAGCCGGTCGTCCAGCGGGAACACGTGGTACTTCTCGGCCTCGGTGCGGAACAGTTCCTGCAACTCGGCCAGCTTCTCGGGGTACTCGGCCGACAGGTCGCGCAACTGCGACCAGTCCTCCTCGACGTTGTACAACTCCCACTGGTCGGCCTCGAAGGGCGGCAACTGCACGCCGCGGATCCACGGAATCTTGTGCACGGTGACCGCGGTCCACCCCCGGTGGTAGACGCCCCGGTTGCCGAAGATCTCGAAGTACTGGGTGGTGTGCTGGTCGGCGGCGTCGGCCTCGTTGAACGAGTAGTTCATCGCGGTGCCCTCGATCGGGTCCTGCCGGTGACCGTCCACGACCTCGGGGGCCGGCAGACCCGCGGCCTGCAGGATCGTGGGCACCACATCGATCACGTGATGCCACTGGTGGCGCAACTCACCACCGGCGTTGATGCCGGCCGGCCAGTGCACGATCAACCCGTTGCGGGTTCCGCCGTAATGCGAGGCGACCTGCTTGGCGAAGCGGTACGGGGTGTTCAGCGCCAGCGCCCAGCCGGTGGGGTAGTGGCAGTACGAATCGGGGCCACCGATCTCGTCCAACCGTTCGTGGATCCGTTCGGCGTTGTCGGTCAGGTGGTTCATGTGGATCACCTGGTTCAGGGTGCCCTCCAGGCCGCCCTCGGCCGAGGCGCCGTTGTCGCCGAGCACGTAGAAGATCAGGGTGTTGTCGAGTTGGCCCAGCCGTTCCAGGGTTTCGACCAGCCGCAGCGTTTGGACGTCGGCGTGCTCGGCCATCGCGGCGTAGGTCTCCATCAACCGTTCGGCCACCACCCGCCGGGTCTCGTCCAGGTCCTCCCACCGGGGTACCCCGTCGTACCAGTCGCTCAAGGTGGTGTGCTCGGGTACCAGGCCGAGTTCCTTCTGCCGGGCCAGGATCCGCTCGCGCTGGGCGTCCCAGCCCTCGGCGAAGCGTCCGGCGTACTTCTCCCGCCAACCCGGCGGCACCTGCAACGGGTCGTGCACCGCGCCGTAGGAGATGTAGCTGAACCAGGGACGGCCCGGCTCGAGCGCGTCCAGCGACTCGATCCAGTCGATCGACCGCTCCACGATGTCCTCGGAGAAGTGGTACCCCTCCTCCGGGGTCTTCGGCGGTTCGATCCGGGTGGTGCCGTCGATCAGGTTCGGCCGGAACTGATTCGTCTCCGCACCGAGAAAACCGTAGAAGCGGTCGAAACCATCACCGGTGGGCCACCGATGGAAGGGCCCCTGGGCCGAGGTCTCCCAGGCCGGGGTCTGGTGCATCTTGCCGAAGGCCGCGGTGGCGTAACCGTTGGCCTGCAGGATGCGCGCGATCGTCGCCATCGAATCCGGCCGGATCGAGTGGTAGCCCCGATCGGACGTCGCCAGCTCGGGAATCGC
>JAAYAO010000392.1 GCA_012719335.1 Propionibacterium sp.
AGAAACCGGTGACCACGTTGGCCACGCCCTGGCCGAGGGTTTCGCGGGTCTTGTTGGAATGTGTGTCGGTGATGTCGTCGACCAGTTTCGCGGTCAGCAGCGACTCCAGAATGCCCACCACCGCCATCCCCAGCGCGAACGGCGCGATGATGCGGAGGGTCTCCAGGGTGAACGGCACGTCCGGAATCAGCAGGGCGGGCAGCGAACGGGGCAACTCGCCCTCATCGCCGACCGTCGGCACCTCGATGCCGACCAGCACCGCCACCGTGGTGAGCAACACGATCGCGACCAGCGGTGCCGGGACGATCGTGGTCCAGCGCGGCAGCAGCACCATGATCGCCAGCGCCACGACCACCATCGGGTAGACCACCCACGGCACCCCGATCAGGTACGGCAACTGCGCGACGAAGATCAGGATCGCCAGGGCGTTGACGAAGCCGACCATCACCTGGCGCGGAATGAACCGCATCAACCGGGCCACCCCCAGGGCACCCAGGATCAGTTGGAACACCCCGGCCAGAATCACCGTGGCGATGAAGTACTCCATCCCGTACTCCCGGGCCACCGGCGCGATCACCAGGGCCACCGCTCCGGTGGCGGCCGAGATCATCGCCGGCCGGCCCCCCACGATCGCGATGGTGACCGCCATCGTGAAGGAGGCGAACAGCCCCACCCGCGGGTCGACCCCGGCGATGATCGAGAAGGCGATCGATTCGGGGATCAGCGCCAGCGCCACCACCAGCCCGGCCAACACCTCGGTCTTCAGCCGGCGCGGTGATTTCAACGCGGCCAGTACCGAGTACGAGCGGTCGGCCTCGGGTGCGCCGGTCACCTCCTGCGGGTGTTCGGCGGGATCGGACAGTTCGTATTCGGGGCGCGACATGGGGAGTGGTCGTCCTTTCGGGCCTCAGCGGGTGAGGCCGTCCGTCCTTGGACGGCCGAAGCTCGCACCATACTCGCCCCGGCGGTGTTGTTCGCACCCGCGAATGTCGGCGGACGCCCGATCGTGCTCACAGATCCCGCCGGGCCAACCAGTCCTGTACCTGCAGTTGTCGCCGGCGGAGTTCGGCCACCGGGTCGGCGCCGGGGGTGAACCGACCCAGGTGCAGTTCCGCCTCGATCAACCCGTCGCGCAGATGTACCAGCCGGTCGGTGCGGGCGGCGACCGCCGGGTCGTGGGTGACCAACAAGACGGTGGTGCCGTCGTTGTTCAGTTCGGTGAGAATGTCCATGATTTCGCCGGCGGCGGTGGAATCCAGGGCACCGGTCGGTTCGTCACCGAACAGGATGCGGGGCTGGTTGATCAGGGCCCGGCAGATGCCGACCCGCTGTAACTGCCCGCCGGAGGCCTGGGTGATGTCGTGGTCGGCCAGGTGGCCCACCCCGGTGCGTTCCATCAGCTCACGGGCGCGTCGGTTCAACTCGGCGCGGGGGGCCGAGCCCGCCAGGTGGGCCGGCAACACCACGTTGTCGAGCAGGGACAGGTTCTTCAGCAGATGAATCTGCTGGAAGACGAAACCCATCCTGGTCAGCCGCAGCCGGGACAACTCCTTGCGGTTCAGGGTGGTCAGTTCGGTACCGGCCACATCGACGGTGCCGGTGGTGGGGGCGTCCATCCCGCTGATCGCGTACAGCAGGGTCGACTTGCCCGAACCGGACGGGCCCATCACCGACACGAACTCGCCCTCGGCCACGTCCAGGTCGACCCCGTGCAGCACCGTGGTGTCCCCGAAACTCTTGGTCACCCCGCGGGCACTGAGGATCGGACGGCCGATGGTGGCGTGGGGGTGGAGGGTTCGGGTGGTGGTCGCGGTCATGGTGTGCCTCTCATTCGGTGACCAGCGACGCAACGCCGGTACGGGTGATGGTGCGGAAACTTGCCACGGTGGCCAGCGCCACGGCGGTGATCAGGAGGGCCGGCAGCGCCAGTGCGGTGAGCGCGGGGCTGGTGATGAACTCGATGCGGCTGGTGCCCCGGAACAGGTAGCCGATGCCGCCGAACATGCCCTCGAACATCAGGTTGAACATGCTCTGGCCGAGAGTGAGTGCCAGACCGATACCGATCGGCACGCCGAGTGCCAGCACCACCAGGATGCGGGTCAGGTACTGGACGCGGATGTCGGAGTCCGACACCCCGATGCCGCGTTGGATCGCGATCTGGGTGTTGTCGCCGGCCAGCAACATGCGGGTGAACATGGCGGTCATCAACACCGCCAGCGCCACCGCGACCAGGGCCGAGAGGGCCGCAGCCTGATTGATCTGTCGGCTGATCGGGCCCAGTTGTTGTGCGGTGAAGTCGCTCATCTTCCACGGCCGGATCGAGAGCCAGGCCTGCTGGTATTCGGCGGCCTTGGTGTCGATGTCGACCCCGGGACGGACCGTGAGCGCGAACGAATACCACATGATGTCGCCCGAGTCGGCGGGCAGCATGGCCCGGGCGGTCTTGCCACCATTGGTGATGTCCTGATAACTGCCCACGATCAACAGCTCGCGGGGCCGTCCGGCCACGTCGAGGGTGACCGTGTCACCGACCCGGTGGCCGCTGTCGGCCAGGGCCAGCAGCGACAGGGCGATCTCCCGGTCGTTGACCGGGGCCCGTCCGTCGGCGTAGGTGACCGGCAGGGTGAGATGGTCACCGTTGGCCACGAACAGGCTGGTGCGCTCCCCCTCGGCGGTGGTCAGGTCGTGCCGGGTGCTGGTCAGGGCCACGAACTCGGCCACGTCCGGATCGGCGGCCAGGCCGTCCACCGCTGCGGAGAACTCGGCTGCGGTGGTGTCGTCCACGTACTGCAGGTTCAGTGCCAGGTCGGCCTCACCGACCCCCATCTGGGTGGGAAAGGACGGGGCACCCAGGGTGGTGGCGGCGCTGGTGGGCACCACCACGATGAACGCGCTGACGGCGAACACCACCAGCAGCAGCAGGTACATCACCGGGCGCTTCACCAGGTCGATCAGCCCCATCGTGATGGTGGTGGGCAGCACCGAGCGGTGCAACGACAGCCGCGGGCCGGCCGACCGGGTGCCGACGCTGCCGGCCCGCAACGCTTCGACGGCACTGAGGGTGTTGAACCGACGCAGCAGCGAGAAGATGAAGAGCACGATCACGCCGAACACGGCCACCGCGACCACCGCGGGCACCAGCCAGGGTGCCGGGCCCTCGACATCACCCAGGTACACCGCGAGCGACCGGGACATCACCGGGGCGAGCGCCCAGCCACCGACCAGCCCCGCCACACAGGCGCACAGCCCGATCACCCCGTACTTGGTCAGGTAGATCCGTTTGATGCCGCCCGGCGGCACCCCGATCGCGGTCAACACCCCGATCTCGCGCTGATCGGTGTGTACCGCGGCCAGGAAGGACAGTCGCAGGCACAACAGCCCGACGATCATCAACAGCACGGCGGCGAGGATGACCACCGCGGCCACCAGTCCTTCGCTGATCATGTTGAACAGCCGGAAGGCCGAGGAATCGAGCATCGGCCCGATCGAGGGCATGCCGGCGTCCAGGTAGGCCTTCTTGAAGGCGGCGGTGCCGCCCGCCGGGTCGTGCAGCCAGAACGAGATCAGGTACTCGGAGGTGCCGGTGTGCGCCTGCAGTTCGGCCAGGTCGGCTGCGCTGATCGCCAGCCGCTTCGAACTGGCGATGCCGGTATTCATGATCGCGTCACGAAAGAAGCCGGCGATCACGAAGTGCTGCCGGTAGCCCTCCGGGCCGGTCACGGTGACCGTGGCACCGGGTTCCAGGCCGTTCTCGACCCGGTAGATCACCGGCAGCCAGATGGTGCCCGACTCGACGTCGGTGACCCGGTGGCCGGCCAGGTCGGTGAACAGGTCACGTTCGGTGTTGGCCACCACGAAGGAGTTCTGCTGGATGCTGTCGGTCTGCGGCACCCCATCGAAGATGAGCTGTGCATTGTCCACCCCCAGCAGCAATTGCACCTGGTGATGCGCCACATCGGGACGTTGCCCCGCCCAGGCGGCCAGCTCCCCCTCGTCCAGGGGCCCGGCGTGCATCTGCCCCACATGGGGTGCGTCGGCCACGGTCAACAGCCGGTCACCGGCCCCGGCGAGGCGGGCCAACAGGCCGGCGCTCGCACTGGCCATCATCACCGACAGCATCATCAACACCACCAGGGTGACGGTGACCGTCACATTGCGGCGGACATCGGTACCCACCATGCGCAGCAGCATCATGACTCCGTTCTGCGGTTCTGATTCGAACCTAGGAGCTCACGGCGCCGGGCACCTCCGGTGCAGCCCCGAGGCAGACCCGAGCCGACCCCGAGAAGGTGCCCGATGTCGGTGATGGTGCCGATCAGGGTGATCGACTACGGTCATCGCATGAAACTGTCACCGGAGCTCGAAGCTGCGTTCAACAAGCAGGTCACCTACGAATTCGCCGCGTCCATGGTGTACCGGCAACTGGCCATCGAGGTCGAGCAGATGGACCTGCCCGGGATGGCGAACTGGTTGCGTCGGCAGGCCGACGAGGAGATCGTGCATGCCAACAAGTTCATCGACCACCTGGCCGACCGCGGCAACCGTCCGGTGATCGGGGCGATCGCCCAACCGCAGGTGCCCGAGGGCGACTCGGTCAAGGACATTTTCGATGCGGCCCTGCAGCACGAGCAGAAGGTGTCGGAGTCGATCCGGGAGCTGTACCGGGCGGCGGAGAAGGACGGTGACCTCGACTCCCGTCCGCTGCTGAACTGGTTCCTCAGCGAGCAGATCGAGGAGGAGGCGGTGGTCTCCGAGATCGTCGGACGGGTTCGGCTGGTCGCCGACGACGGACCGGGCCTGTTGCGGCTGGATCAGGAACTCAGCAGCCGTCCGTTGCGACCCACCGAGCCGACCGCCGCGAACTGAGCGGGCGGGTTGGGCGCCCCCGGTTAGGCTCGGGGTCATGGATACCCGTATCGAGTCCGACAGCATGGGCGTCATCGAGGTGGCGGCCGACCGCTACTGGGGCGCACAAACCGAACGCAGCATCCACAACTTTCCGATCGGCCGCGACACCTTCGTCTGGGGCCGGTCGATGGTGCGCGCCCTGGGCATCCTGAAGAAGGCGGCTGCCCGGGCCAATGCCCAACTCGGCCAACTCTCCCTGGCCGAGGATCAGATCGACGCCGTCGTCACCGCCGCCGACGAGGTGATCGCCGGTGACCTGGACGACCACTTCCCCCTGGTGGTGTTCCAGACCGGGTCGGGCACCCAGTCGAACATGAACGCCAACGAGGTGATCGCCAACCGGGCCATCGAGATCCTGGGCGGTGAGCTGGGCTCCAAGACCCCGATCCATCCCAACGATCACGTGAACCGGGGCCAGTCGAGCAACGACACCTTCCCGACCGCGATGCACATCGCGGTGGTGCTCGACCTGCACGAGTACCTGTACCAGCGGGTGAGCCAACTGCGCGACACGCTGGCCACCAAGGCCACCGACTTCGCCGGTGTGGTGAAGGTCGGACGTACCCACCTGCAGGACGCCACCCCGATCACCCTCGGCCAGGAGATCTCCGGGTGGGTGGCGCAACTCGACTTCGCCCTCGCCCAGATCCGCAACGCCGAACAGGGCGTGCTGCGGCTGGCGATCGGTGGCACCGCGGTCGGCACCGGGTTGAACGCGCACCCCGATTTCGGCCGACTGACCGCCGAACTGATCGCGTCCGAAACCGGGCACGGCTTCGTGCAGAACCAGAACCTCTTCCGGGCGCTGGCCGCCCACGACGAGTTGGTGGCCCTGAGCGGCGCTCTGCGGGTGCTCGCGATGGCGCTGATGAAGATCGCCAACGATGTGCGGTGGTTGGCCTCGGGGCCGCGCAACGGCATCGGTGAGCTGCTGATTCCCGAGAACGAGCCCGGCTCGTCCATCATGCCCGGTAAGGTGAACCCCACCCAGGCCGAAGCGCTCACCATGGTGGCCACCCGGGTCTTCGGCAACGACGCCACCGTCGGTTTCGCCGGTAGCCAGGGCAACTTCGAACTGAACGTCTACAAGCCGGTGATGGCCCATGCGGTGCTGGAGAGCATCCGGCTGCTCGGCGACGCCTGCGCGGCTTTCGACGACCATTGCGCGGTCGGTATCGAACCCAACGAGGCCCGCATCGATCACAACCTGGAAACCAACCTGATGCTGGTCACCGCCCTGAACCGCCACATTGGTTACGACAACGCCGCCAAGCTCGCCAAACACGCCCACGCCACCGGCAGTTCGCTGCGCGCGGCGGCTCTAGATCTGGGCCTGGTCTCCGGCGAGGACTTCGATCGCTGGGTGGTGCCGAAGGACATGACGCGCCCCAGCGCCTGAGGCACGTCACCAGGCCGCCTCGGTCATCTCCCACGTTGATTGAGCAGGGCGCGCAGCGCCCGTGTCGAAATCACCGCCGGATGGCGGCGCACCCCCAACCGCGGGGTGCGATGATTGTCCACGGTCACACGGAAGCGAACCACGTCTGTTCAGCCGGGCAGGCGACGGGGATTGATCGGAGGTGGTGGTGAGAACCGTCCTGCAGAGTCTGCACAGCCGCGAATGGGCCCTGATCGGGCTCAACGCCGTGCTGATCTACTTCGCGGTCTGGCTGGATCTGCGGATCCCCGAGTACATGACCGAACTGACGGTCATCATCCAGACCCCCGGCGGTACGGTCGCGGAGGTGCTGCGCGAGGGCGGGTGGATGCTGCTGTGCGCGCTGGGCTCCCTGGCCTGTTCGATCGTGGTCGGGTTCACCGCCGCCCGGGTCGCGGCGTCGGTGTCGCGTCGGCTGCGGCACGGGGTGTACGCGAAGGTGATGGACTTCTCGCTGAAGGAGATCGGTGACTTCTCCACCCCGTCCCTGATCAACCGCACCACCAACGACATCACCCAGGTGCAGTTGCTGGTGGTGATGGCGATGATGGTGATCATCCGGGCCCCGATGATGGCGACCCTGGCACTGGCGAAGATCAGCAACACCCACTGGGAGTGGACCGCGCTGACCGCCGGCACGGTCGCGGCCATGCTGGTGATCATCGGGACGATGATGAGCTACGCACTGCCCCGGTTCCGGCGCACCCAGACCCTCACCGACGAGGTGAACCGGGTGGCCCGGGAAAGCCTGACCGGCCTGCAGGTGGTGCGCGCCTACCGGGCCGAGGGCTTTCAGGAAGCCAAGTTCGATGTCGCCAACGACCGTCTCACCCGTAACACCCTGCAGGCCAACATGGCGCTGACGGTGATGAACCCGACCATGTACCTGGTGATGAACGGGCTCACCCTGGGCATCTACTGGATCGGTGCCCT
>JAAYAO010000393.1 GCA_012719335.1 Propionibacterium sp.
CGGGTCGCCCAACTGCTCGTCGACCTGGCCGGGGGCACCCTGTCGGGGGACGAAACCGTCTTCGGTGCGGTACCGCCGATGCCGTCGCGCACCATCGACGGCCAACTGCCCGCCGCCGTCCTGGGCACCGAGGTCGCCACCGACGCGGTGGCCGAGATCCTGGCCGCATCGGGCATCCGGGTCGAGCGGGACGGGGAGCAGCTCACCCTGACGCCCCCGACCTGGCGTTTCGATCTGGTCGACGCCTATGACTACGTCGAGGAGGTCGGCTGCAAGATCGGCCTGGACACCATCGAGCCGAAGCTGCCCACCCCGCCGGCCGGCCGCGGATTCACCGCGAGCCAGCGGGCCCGCCGCGCGATCAACCAGGCGCTGCCGGTGGCCGGTTTCGTCGAGGTGTTGACCTTCCCCTTCGGATCGCCGGACGAGCTCGACAAGTTGGGCGTACCCGACGACGATCCGCGTCGGGCCCTGGTGCCGATCGCCAACCCGCTGTCGGACGTCCAGCCGGCCCTGCGCACCACCCTGCTGCCCGGGCTGTTCGCCGCGGTGAACCGCAACACCTCCCGCAGCCTGGACGACGTGGCGATCTACGAATCCGGGTCGGTCTTCCTGGCCCGCGGTCAGGCCGCCGCCCCGCGTCCGTCGGTGTCGGCCCGCCCCTCGGCGGATGAGGTCGCCGCCCTGAACGCGGCCCTGCCCGAACAACCCCGGTATCTGGCCGCGGTGTTGGCCGGGCAGTGGGTGCCCGACGGATGGGCGGGGGCCGGGGAGCCGGTCACCTGGGCGCACGCGGTCGGCTTCGCCGATACCGCCGCGGCCGCGATCGGGCTGACCCTGCAACGTCGTGCGACCCAGTACGCGCCCTGGCATCCGGGACGTTGCGCCGAGCTGCTGGTCGACGGGGAGCCGATCGGTCACGCCGGTGAACTGCATCCGAGTGTGTGTGAGGCCTTCGGATTACCGGCCCGCACCTGCGCGGTGGAGCTGAACCTGGATGCGCTGATCGCCCGGGTGCCCGAGCCGGGCTCGATCCCGGAACTGTCCGCCTTCCCGCAGGCCAAGGAGGACGTCGCCCTGGTCGTCGATCGCGGGATTTCGGTCGCCGCGCTGCAGGAATCGTTGCGGGTCGGCGCCGGCGAGCTGCTGGAGTCGATCAGGTTGTTCGATGTCTACGAAGGGGAACAGGTACCCGAGGACAAACGATCGCTGGCCTTCGCGCTGCGATTCCGGGCCTTCGGACGCACCCTGACCGACGCGGAAGCCAGTGCTGCCAGGGATGCCGCGGTGGCTCGGGCGACCGCGGACCACGGCGCCGTACTACGAAGCTGACTAGACATCTATAACTATTGAGGCACGCCCCCGGTCAACACGCCGGGGGCGGTTGCCTGTACCACGAGTCGTCGTAGTACCATTTTCGTCATCGAACGAACGACCATCGGGTCGGTTGATGATGAGGTGGCGCATGGCAAGCACATTGACCCCGGATCGCATAGACATCACCGACGAGGTGATGGATTGGAAGCAGGCAATCGCGCGTTGTGCCGCGCCATTGCTGGCTGACGGCTCCATCGAACAACGATATGTCGAAGCCGTCTATACGACTGCCGAGAAGATGGGTCCCTTCTTCGACTTCGGCAAGGGCATCGCCGTCCCGCACGCTCGCCCCGAGGAGGGCGCGAATGCGGTGGCCCTGTCTCTGCTGCGGACCCGCACCCCGGTTCTGCTGCTCGACCAGGAGGACCATCCGATCGAGGTGTGGGTGCTGCTGGCGGCCACCGACCCCGATTCCCATGTCGACGTCCTGCGGACGCTGGCAATGGTGCTCACCGACGACGACAAGGTGGCGGCGTTGAAGAGCGCCGAAACCAAGGAGGACATCCTCGCCGTCTTCGAGGACTGACCGGCCACCAGCGCCGCTGAGTGGTTCACAACAAAGCTGATTCACGAAAGGAATCGCTGATGAAATTCATGGCTGTGTGTGGCTCGGGTCTCGGGTCGAGCTTCATGGTTGAGATGAACATCCAAAAGGTGCTCAACGAACTGGGTGTCACCGGCGTCGAGGTGGAACACTCCGACGTCGCCAGCGCCCACTCCGGAGCCGCCGATGTCTTCTTCCTCGCGAAGGACATCGCCGACGGTCTCCATCTGGATGGGGTCAAGGTCGTCGTCCTCGACTCCATCATCGACATGGACGAGCTGCGCACCAAGGTGACCGGCGTCGTCGAGGAACTCGGGCTCAAGTAGCCCGCCACCACCCCACCCACCCCCGCTCC
>JAAYAO010000394.1 GCA_012719335.1 Propionibacterium sp.
AACAGGTTCGGGTGGATCCCGAACCGGGCGTAGTGCACCTCACGGCCATCGCGCAGGGCCTGCTCGACGAACGGAGCCACCACCGCCCGATAGGCGCTGACCGAGTCCACCTGCCACACCACGTTGTCGCCGGCCCGCAACTCGTCGACGATGCCGTCCAAACCCGGGATCCCGGTACTTGCCCTGGTGAAGGTCGCCATGCGCCCGATTCTCCCACCCCCACGAATCCCCGCATCTCCCCACGCCGGTTGAGCAGGGCCCCGTGTCGCTTGTACTGAGCTTGTCGAAGTGACACCAGCGGGGGATTGAGGCCTTCCCGGCGGCGTTGTGGTCGCGGTGACTGAAGCCGCAAGCATGGGCGGGGCGGAAGCCATTATGGTCGCCGCGTTGCTGATGCTTGCGTTTTGAGTCACGGGGTGGTGCGAGAGGCTCCCATTACGCTGATTGAGCCAGTTCGCGCTTGCGCGCGAACCGTGTCGAAATCCCCGGCGCGCGGGGGCTCGAGGTGAGCAACTGTGGTGGGGATTGCGTGCTTCCTCGGTGCTTTCACTTCGACAAGCTCAGTACGAGCGACACGGGCCCTCCGGACCCGGCTCAATCGGCGTGGGGAACCGGCTCGACCGGCGCGGGGGTGAGGTGGACGACCCGGTCGCAGGCTTCGACGACCAGGGGGTCGTGGGTGATCACCAGTACCGGGGCGCCGGCGGTGGCCTGCCAGACATCGGCCATCAGGGCTTCGGCGGTTTCGGCGTCGAGGTGTTCGGTGGGTTCGTCCAGCACGTACACCTGGAAGTCGCCGACCAGCAGCCGGGCCAACACCAGCCGGCGGCCCTCACCGCCGGAGAGTCGGCCACCGTGTTCGCCGACCATCCGGGACGGGGCCAGGCTCAGCCCGGCCCGGGCGAGTGCCTCGGTGATCTGCTCGTCGGTCGCTTCCCGGTTCCCGATCCGGACGTTCTCGGCGACCGTGGTGTCGAAGACGTGCGCATCCTGGGCCAGGTAGCCCACCCGGCCACGGGCCTCGACGGTGCCGGCCACCGGCGGGATCATCCCCAGCACGGTCGCGGCCAGGGTGGTCTTGCCGACCCCCGAGCGGCCGGTGACCGCGACCCGTTCACCCGGCTCCACCCGCAGCGACACATCGTGCAGCACCGGGTCGTGCCCCGGCCACCCGAGGGTGACCGTCTCGGCCGACAGCCCGGGGTTCTCGACCGGTTCGGCCAACTCCCGGTCACCGACGCCCACCTGGTCGGCATCCAACACCTCCGAAACCCGGGCCAGCGCCGCCCCGGCCCGGGTGGCGGTCTGGGCGGCCTCGGCCAGGGAGGCCAGGGCTTCGTGCAGGGCCAGCGGGGTGAGCACCAGCACCGCCAACAGGGTGCGGTGCAGGTCGCCGTCCACCACGGCCCGGCCGCCCACGACCAGGGCGACCAGAATCGCCACCGCGGCGGCCAACACCTGCGCCCCGTCGGCCAGCGCCCGCACCGCGGTGGTGCGTTCCTCGGCCCGGCGCAACCGGGTGTCGAGCACCATCAACCGGTCCAGGTGGGTGCGGCCGGCCCCGTAGGCGGTCAGGTCGGTGGCGGCCCGGGCCATCTCGTGGGCCTGCTCGCCCAACTCACCGCGGGCCGGGGCCAGGGTCACATCGGCCCGGCGCGAGGCCAGCCGGGCCAGCCAGGGCACCACCGCCCCGGCCAGCACCGCCGACACCAGCAGCGCCACGCCGCTGATCGGGTTGAACACCGTGATGATGGTGCCGGCTGCGATCGCCACGATGGCACTGGACGCGAACGGCAGCGCGACCCGCACCACCAGATCCATCACCGCTTCGACGTCGGTGATCACCCGCACCAACAGGTCGCCACGGTGCCGACCCAACCAACTGGTGCGGCTGAGCCGGTCGTAACTGCGCAACCGCAGCGCCGACTGCATCCGCAGGGCCAGGTCATGGCTGACCAGCCGCTCGACGTACCGGAAGACCGCCCGCGAAATGCCGAAGGCCCGCACGCTGGTGATGATCACCAGCAGGTACAGCACCGGCGGCATCTCGGCGGCCCGCGACAGCAGGTAGGCCGACGACCCCATCAGGCCGACCGAGGCGCCGGTGGCGCACACCGCGAACAGCAGCGACAGCCCCACCCGCACCGGGTATTGGGGGATGGACCGCACGAGTTGGGTCAGCAGGTTCATCGCTGCCCCCCGGCGGGTTCGGCCCCGGCATCGGCATCCTCGGTGGCCGCGGTGAGCCGGATCACCCGGTCGGCGGCGGCGAGCAGAGCCGGACGGTGGGTGACCACGATCGCGCCGACCCCGGACGCCCGCAGGGTGTCGATCACCCGGGCCTCGGTGTCGGCGTCCATCCCGGCGGTGGGTTCGTCCAACACCAGCAACCGGCCGGCGTCGTGTTCCAGTCGCACCAGGGCCCGGGCCAGCGCCACCCGGCGCCGTTCCCCCGAGGACAACCCGGTGCCGCCCTCGCCGACCTGCCGGTGCAAGGCCAGATCCCGGCCGCCGGCGGCGTCCAGGGCGGTGCGCAGCACCTCGTCCGACACCTCGGTGGTGGTGCCCAGGGCGATGGTGTCGGCCAGGGTGCCGTCGAGCATGCCGGGGTGTTGGCCGACCCAGGCGATCTGCCGGCGCCAGGATTCGAGGTCGATCTCGGTCAGGTCCACCGGTTCGGCGCCGGCGGGGGTGACGGTGACCCGGCCCCGGTCGGGGGTGACGAACCCCAACAGCACCGCCAGCGCGGTCGACTTGCCGCCCCCGGAGGCGCCGGCGATGGCGACCACCTCACCGGGTGACCAGTCGAAGCTCAGCCCGCGCAGGGCGGGGTGTTCGCTGCCGGGCCAGGTCGCCCCGACCTCTTCGAAGCGGATGGCGGCGGTGCCCAGATCCGGGGCGGGCCGGGTGCGCCGGACGTTGCCGGCGGTGACCGCGTCCCCGGCCTCGATCTCGGCGAAGGCCTCCTCGGCGGCGGCGACACCGTTGGCCGAGTCGTGGAAGTGCACCCCGACCTGACGCACCGGCAGGTAGGCCTCCGGCGCCAGAATCAGGATGAACAGCGAGGAGGTGAGGTCCATATTGCCCTCGACCACCCGCAGGCCGATGGTGACCGCCACGATCGCCACCGACAGGGTCGACAACAACTCCAGCGACATCGCCGACAGGAAGGCCACCCGCAGGGTGCCCATCGTTTCGCGACGGTGCCGTTTCTCGGTGAGCTCCAGGCCCTTCAGTTGGGCTTTCGCCCGGCCGAACACCTGCAGGGTGGGCAGGCCGGCGACCAGGTCGGCGAAATGGTGCGCCAGCCGGGTCTGCACCCGCCAACGACGTTGCACGTACTTCTCGGTGGCCCACCCGATCAGCGCCATGAAGATCGGGATCAACGGGATGGTGACCGCGATGATCACCGCGGACAGCAGGTCCTCGGTGAGGATGGCGACCCCCACGATCAGGGGCACGGTGCAGGCGAGCAGCAGTTGCGGCAGGTACTTGGAGAAGTAGCCGTCCAGATTGTCCAGGCCCTGGGTGATCAGGGTGACCAGGGTCGAGGCGGACGCCCGCGGGTTCACCGGTTGGGCGAGCCGGGCGGCCATGATGTCGCGGCGCAGTTGGGATTTGACCTCCGCGGCGGCGCGTTGGGCCAGCCAGGTGTTGAACCAGGCGAGCACCGCTCGTCCGCCGATCACCACCACCAGCAGCGGCAACCAGCGCAGTACCGGGTCGAAACCACCCGTGTAGAAAACGCCCGACACCTGACGTGACAACAGCCATGCCTGGCCGATGACCAGGATGGCTGTCGCACATCCGACCGCGGCCCCGGCGACCAGGTAGCGCCTGGTCGCGCGGGCGCGGCGCAGCAGGCCCGGGTGAACCGGCCCCGCCATCAGGTGGACACGGTCTCGTCAACCGGGTCGGGAATGTTCTTCACGCTGATCCGCTTGCGGAACACCCAGTAGGTCCAGCCCTGGTAGGCCAGCACGATCGGGGTGAAGATCGCCGCGGCGACCGTCATGATGGTCAGCGTGTAGGTGCTGGACGAGGCGTCCTGGATGCTCAGCGACCAGGCCGGGTCGAGCGAGGACGGGATCACGTTCGGCCACATCGCCACGAAGAAGCTCGCGGTGAGCACCAGGGTGGCCAGGGCCGAGAAGATGAACGCCCAGCCCTCGCGTCCCTTGGAGTTGAACAACAAGGCGGCGACCATCGCGACGGTCGCGACCACCGCGCACAGCCAGCTCCAGATGCCGTTGCCGAAGGAGATCGCGGTCCAGACGGTGAAGAGGGCCATCGCCACGGCGGCGACGATGCCGATCTTGCCGGCCAGCACCCGGGCCCGTTCGCGGATGTCGCCGGTGGTCTTCAGCGAGATGAAGATCGCACCGTGCATCAGGAACAGGGTCAGGGTGAGCACACCACCGAGCAGGGCGAAGGGCATGAACAGGCCGAAGAAGTTACCGACGGTCAGGTCCATGA
>JAAYAO010000044.1 GCA_012719335.1 Propionibacterium sp.
ATTGGGGATAACACCCACCGCTTCCGCACGTTGTGGACAACCCCCTGCTGCAAACCGCCTCGTTTCGGGCCGTTATCCGATATCCGGGGACAAGAGCCGAAAAGAAGGCGGTTTGCAGCAGGGGGCGGCCACGCCGACTCGGAGCAGGCCCCGGGCAGCCCCTTCCCGGTGCAGGCCACCGACGTGACAACCGTGGGCGAAAATGAACGCGGCGGCCCCGAAGGGCCGCCGCGTCACAGTGCGAAGCCGGGCTCGGTGGCCGAGCCGGCCCCGATGGTTCAGGGAGCAGCGATCTCCACCGGTTCGGCGAGCTTCACCGCGCCGTCGGGCAGGTCGGCGTGCGCCACCCGTTCGACCACGACCTGCACCGCATCACCGCTGAACACCACGGTGCCGAAGTTGCAGGTTCCGTTGGCGTCGGTGGTGCAGGTCAGGGTGCGGGTGCCCTGTTCGGGCCCGTGCACCTTCGGCACGATCAGGGTGACCTCGGCCCCGGCCAGCGGAGCTCCTTCGGTGTCAACCGCGGTCAGGGTCATCCGGGCCTGCCAGTTGCCGGACTTGCCGGCCTTCTTGGTGGTGGTCTCGATGGCAACGGTCACCGGGTCGGCGGGTGCCGGCTCGGTGTACTCGGCGTTGATCACCGGGGCATCGATGGCCCAGTAGAAGTTGTTCGCGCCGAACATGTGCCAGCCGATCCGAACCTTGGTCGCACCCTCCGGGGCGATGGTGTCGAGGTCCAGCACCGTGCTGACCTCGGCCAGCGAGCCCTCGGAC
Source organism: Propionibacterium sp. (assembly GCA_012719335.1). Classification (GTDB taxonomy): domain Bacteria; phylum Actinomycetota; class Actinomycetes; order Propionibacteriales; family Propionibacteriaceae; genus JAAYAO01. Next base: position 775 of record JAAYAO010000044.1, read on the forward strand.
TGGTCCCGACGCCACAACACGGTCTCCTCACCGTTGTCCCACTGGGCGATCACGGTCGCGGTCTGCGGGTCGGAAGCCCGCTGCACCTGGCGGTAGTGGTGCTGGAAGGACACGTCCACCGCACCGCCGGCGTCGACGTTCGACCAGGGCGACCACAAGGTGGAGTCCAGTCGGTGACCGGCCTGGGTCGGGAAACCGATGTCGTCCCATTCGTCGGGGTCGGCGACCGCGATCACGTCGCGGCCCCGCACGAAGCCCTCGCGGCCCTGGTTGGAGTCGGAGCTGACCCAGAACGGGCCGGTCATGAAGCTCCAGCCGCGGTACTCGGTGACGCCGAGGTCGGGGGTGTTCTCCTCGATCTCCCAGCCTTCGGGGGTTTCCTTGGTCCAACCCAGCAGGTCGCGGGGCTTGGCAGCCTCGTCGACGGCCGGCTGCAGCTTGTCGGCCAGCGTGTCGAAGGGGTCGGTCGACTCGGTCCACAGCGGGATGCCGTCGAGGTTCCAGGCCGGGTCGATCTCGATGCCGACGTGGCTCAGACCACTCACGGCAACATCAACCGGACGCCATTCGCGGGCAGCCGCGCCGTCGAGGTCCTCGACCTGTCCGCCGGCTGCGATCAGCCAGGCTTCCCGGGTGGTGAACTGGTTGCCGCCGTGGCCGTACTCGAAGAAGCCGTGGTCGGTGGTGACCACGATCAGCCAGTCCTCCTGATCGTAGGTCGGCCGGTCCTCGATGGCGGCGATCAGCCGGCCCACCTGCTCGTCCTTGCGTTCGATGGATTCGATGTAGGCGGGCGAATCACCGGTCTGGGCGTGGCCGACGCCGTCGGGTTCGTGCAGGTACACGAAGGCCAGGTCGGGGTTGTGGTCGCGCAGGGCAACCACGGAGGTTTCGGTGCTGCGTTCGTCGGAACCGCGCAGGCCACCGGCGCCGGTCTGCTGGATCTTCACGTCCGGGCTGTCGATCAGGAAGTCGTTGAGCGGTGCCCAGTCGAGGATCGAGTAGGTGGACAGTTCGGGGCGCACCTGCTCGGCCCGGGTGAGGAAGTCGGGGTAGGTCTCGCGCTGGTAACCGTTGAAGGAGTTGTCACGCACCCCGTGCTTGTCGGGCCACACACCGGTGAACTGGTTCGTGTGGGTGGGGCCGGTGGAGGTGCTGGCCATCGCCGAGTCCTGCAGGTACATCGGGCTGCGCTGGCCGCGCTCGGCCAGGGCGTCCAGGTTCGGGGTGTTCGCCTCCATCATCCGGTCGTAGCGAACCCCGTCGAGGGAGACGTAGAGAAACTTCTTGTCGCTGACGCCGTCGGGCAGGTCCGCCGGGCTCGGGGGCGCGGGGGGCATCGGCGCCTCGGTTCCCTCCTCGGCCGAGGTGGTCACCTCGACGTGGTCGATCGCCCAGTACCAGTCGTTGGTGGCGTCCTCCACGGCCCAGTGCAACTGCATGGTTTCGGCGCCGGCCGGCACCTCGATCGGCACGCCGACGCGGCGGTTCTCCAGGTACACCTGATCACCGAGCACCTGGGTGGAGTACTCGAACAGGCGGGTGCGTTCCCCACCGTCGAAGCTGACGTCCAGGCCGGCAATCTGCGGGCCGGTCTGCCGGTAGGAGGAGTCGTAGTTCACGAACATCGTCTCGCCGCTGACCGCGATTGCGGGTGAGCTTAGCACCGAGGTGAACACCTCGCCGGAGCCCGGGATGTCGTCGATCGGGCTGGGCTCGGCGGTTGCGGGCATGTTGTCGTCCCACTCGTCGTTGTCGGCGACGGCGAACACCCCCGAGGCGCGGGTGA
>JAAYAO010000045.1 GCA_012719335.1 Propionibacterium sp.
CAGCGCCTGCTTCACCCGGCGGTCCTCACCGGAGTGGTAGGCCAGCACGGCCAGCCGGCCACCGGGGGCCAGGGCGTCGATGGCCTGCGGCAACACCTCGTCCAGGGCGTCGAACTCGGCGTTCACCTCGATCCGCAAGGCCTGGAAGATGCGTTTGCCGGGGTGCCCACTGCGTCCCCCGGGGCCGGCGAACCGGGCCGCGGCGGGCAGTGCCTCGCGAATCACCTCGACGAGCCGGGCCGAACGGGTGAACGGTTCGGTGTCGCGTTCGCCGACGATGGCGCGCGCGATCCGGTCGGCGAACTTCTCGTCGCCGTACTGCTTGAACAACCGGGCCAGGTCGCGTTCGGAGTAGGTGTTGAGCACCTCGGCCGCGGTCAGCCCCTGCTGCCCGTCCATCCGCATGTCCAGCGGGGCGTCGGCGGCGTAGGCGAAACCGCGTTCGGCGCGGTCGATCTGCAGCGACGACAGGCCCAGATCCAACAGCACCGCCTGCACCCGGTCGACGCCCTCCTCAGCCAGCACCTCGGCCAGTTGGTCGTAGACCACCTCGGCGATGGTGACCCGGTCACCGAAAGGGGCGAGGCGTTGCCGGGCGTGCGCGATGGCCTGCGGATCACGGTCGAGCCCGATCACCCGGGCCCCGGGGCAGGCGGTCAGCAGGGCCTCGGTGTGGCCGGCCAGCCCCAGCGTGCCGTCCACGAAGACGGCGTCGGGGGCGTCCAGAGCGGGGCTGAGCAGGTCGACGATGCGCTCCAGCATGACCGGCACGTGCTGGTCAGCGGCGTCAGCATCGGTCATCTCGACCCAGCCTTTCGCGATGCTCGGGGGCGGGAATCAGTTCGTGTGGCTCGGTTTCGGCCCGGACGTTCGGGAAGGGCGACCTGGCACCGGGGAAGGTGTGTCAGGGAGCCAACGCCCGGACCGAAACCGCGCCACACGGTTCGTGCTCGTGACCTGCTGTCGGGTCTTCGTCGGGGGGTCACATCCCCGGGAAGATCTCTTCGTTCATCTCGGCGAACACGGGTTCCTGCTCAGCGGAGTAGGCCTCCCACGCGGCGACGTCCCAGACCTCGACGCGATCGATCGCACCGACCACGACGATCTCCTTGTCCAGCCCCGCATAGCTGCGCAACTGGGGCGGGATCGTCAGCCGGCCCTGCTTGTCCGGGGTGTCGTCGGATGCCGAGGCCGCCAGCATGCGCTGGAAGTCCCGCACCTGCTTCACCGTGGACGGTGCATTGCGGATCGACTGCGTCATCGTCACGAAGGTCGACATCGGGTAGATCGCCAGACAGCGCTCCTGAGCCCGGGTCACCACCAACCCCTCGGCCAGTTCGTCACGAAACTTCGCCGGCAGAAAGAACCGGCCCTTCTCGTCGAGCTTGGGGGTGTAGGTGCCCAAGAACACTTGGACCACCTCCCCGTCGCCCCACTTGATGGACCCATTCGCTCCACTGCGCTCCACTGTACTCCACTTTGCTCCACTTGGGGCAAGTTTTCGCTCCCTTTTTCTCCCCGAGTTGCGTTTCGGCGCACCACGACGGGGGTTCCGGCGGGGCTTGCGGGAGGGTTCGACCTGCGTCGATCGCGGTCGGTGCGTAGGCTGGGGCGGTACCCGCCGTGGGACTGCAGGAGGAGAACCCGATATGAGCAGCGGAACCAGCACCCATTCGTTGAACGATGTGGTGCGGATCATGGGTGATGTGCGTGCCGCGATCGAGAGCGTGATCGAGGGCAAGCGCAACTCCGTCGACCTGGCGTTGGTGGTGCTGCTCGCCGAGGGACACCTGCTGTTGGAGGACGTCCCCGGGGTCGGCAAGACGATGCTGGCCAAGGCCCTGGCCAGGTCGATCGACTGCAACGTCAGCCGGATCCAGTTCACCCCCGACCTGCTGCCCAGCGACATCACCGGCGTCAACGTCTTCAACCAGGACA
>JAAYAO010000395.1 GCA_012719335.1 Propionibacterium sp.
TATCGGCACACGAGAAGGCGGTTTGCAGCAGCGGGGGTCGGCCCGGGGATGGGCAAAGGGGCCGCCCGGTGGTCCGGACGGCCCCTTCGGGGGATGCGGGTGGTCAGCTCATCCGCTCGATGATCAGCGCCATGCCCTGGCCGCCGGCGGTGCACATGGTCACCAGGCCGGTGGACTTGTCGCGGGCCTTCAGGCCGTTGATCAGGGTGGTGGTCAACCGGGCACCGGTCTGACCGTAGGGGTGGCCCAAGGCGATGGCACCACCGTGGACGTTCACGCGATCGACATCCAGGCCGAGGTCGTCGACGGCCGGGACCACCTGAGCGGCGAAGGCCTCGTTGAGCTCGATCAGGTCGAGGTCACCCGCGCTCATGCCGGCGAACTTCAGCGCCTGCTGGGTGGCGCCCACCGGGCCCAGGCCCATGATCTCGGTCGACAGCGCGGAAACGCCGGTCGACAGGATCTTGGCCAGCGGGGTGATGCCGAGCTCAGCCGCGTAGTCGGCGGCCATGATCACCAGCGCGGCACCGCCGTCGTTCAACGGGCAGCAGTTGCCGGCGGTCACCGTGCCGTCGGGGCGGAACACCGGATCCAGACCGGCCAGCTTCTCCGCGGTGGTGGCGCGGGGGCTCTCGTCCTTCGACATCACGGTGCCGTCGGGCAGCGTGAAGGGGGTGATGTCGGTTTCGAAGAACCCGTCGGCGATGGCCTGCTGGGCGCGGTTCTGCGACATCAGCGCCCACTCGTCCTGAGCCTCCCGGGAGATGCCGCGCAGTTGCGCGACGTTCTCGGCGGTCTGCCCCATCGGGATGTAGATGTCGGGCAGTTCGCCGTTCTCACGCGGATCGGTCCAGACCGGGGCGCCGGCCTCGGCCCGCTTGGCGGTGCGCTCGCGGGCGGCGTCGTAGGTCGGGTTGTAGGTGTCGGGCAGGTTGTCGGACTTGCCGAAGTTGTACCGCGAGATCACCTCGGAACCACCCGAGACCAAGGCCTTGGCCTCACCGGCCTTGATCGCGTGCAGGGCCATCCGGGTGGTCTGCACCGAGGATCCGCAGTAGCGGTTCACGGTGGTGCCGGGCACACCGTCGAGCCCGAGGTGGGTGGCCACCACGCGGCCCAGGCCGTACCCCTGCTCGCCGGCGGGCTGGGCGCAACCCCACAGCACGTCGTCGATGTTGGTCGGGTCGAACTCGGGCACCTGGTCGAGCGCGGCGCGCAGCATCGCGGCGCCGAGGTCGTCGGAGCGGACGTCCTTCAGCGAACCCTTGAAGGCGCGTCCGATCGGCGAACGGGCGGCGGCAACGATCACGGCATCGGTCATGGGGTCTCCTTGTTTCGTACCCGTCGGTGAACGGGAGGCTTACTTCTTCTCGGCGAGCAGGAACTTCTGAATCTTGCCCGTGGGGGTTTGCGGTAGTTCGGTCTTGATCTCCACCTCACGCGGCACCTTGAAGTTGGCGAGCTGCTGCTTGCAGTGCGCGATCAACTCCTCCTCGGTGACGACATGGCCGCGACGGCACACCACGAAGGCCTTGGCGACCTCCTGGAAGCGCTCGTCGGGGATGCCGACCACGGCAACCTGGCCGATGGCGGGGTGTTCCAGCAGGACGCGTTCGATCTCGGCGGGGTAGACGTTGAAGCCGCCGACGGTGATCACGTCCTTGATCCGGTCGGTGATGGTCAGGTAGCCGTCCTCGTCCAGCCAACCGACGTCGCCGGTGTGCAGCCAGCCGTCGGCGTCGATCGTCTTGGCGGTGGCTTCGGGATCCTCGAAATAGCCGGCCATCAGGTTGTACCCGCGAATCACGATCTCGCCGTGTTCGCGTGGGGGCAACAGTTCGCCGGACTCGTTCATGATCTGCACCTCGGTGCCCGGGATCGCGGTGCCCGAGGTGGTCGACAACCGGTCGAGGCTGGCATCGGGCGGGCACACGGTGGCGGTGCCGCACGATTCGGTCAGCCCGTAGGCGGTCAGGATGTCCTTGATACCGAGTTCGGCGCGCATCCGCTGCAGCACCGGGACGGGCACCACCGAGGCGCCGGTGACGGCCAACCGCACCGAGTCGAGGTCGTAGGTGCCGAAGGACGGGTGGTCCATGATCGTGGTGTACATGGTCACCGCACCCGGCATCACGGTGATCTTCTCGTCCTGGATCAGTTGCTGGGTGTCCTCGGGGACGAGGGTGCGCACCGGGTACACGGTGGCGCGGTGCTGCAGGCTGGTGAGCAGGCCGGCGCGATAGCCGAAGCTGTGGAACAGCGGGTTCACCAGCAGGTAGCGGTCTTCACGGCGCAGGCCGACATTGGCGCCCCATTCCCAGTTGGTGCGGATGTTCGCGCCGTGGGTGACCATCGCCCCCTTCGGGTAGCCGGTGGTGCCGGAGGTGAACAGGA
>JAAYAO010000396.1 GCA_012719335.1 Propionibacterium sp.
CTGTCGGGCACCGCGACCAGTTGGGCCTGGTGGCCCTCGAGCTGGACGATCAGCGGCGCGTCGGCGGCACCGAACTCGTCGATGCACAGTTCGGTGCCGTTGCCGGCGGTGATCAGACGCTCCCTGGGTTGAGCCTCGCGCTCAGCTTCCCAGCCGCGGGAAGGGTTCGAGGGCGAAGACCACCTCGACCGGCACGTCGAAGTGGGCAGCGATACGGAGTGCCAGGTGCAGCGAGGGGCTGTACTCGCCGCGTTCCAGGTAGCCGATGGTTTGGTAGTGCACGCCCAGGGCATCGGCCAACTCTCGACGCGAGGTGCCGCGTTCGGCGCGTAGCATCGCGATGCGGTTGTGGATGGTTTCCGATGATGAGGCCATGGCGCAGATCAGTATCCCCTCGACAGCACCCGCTCGCGAGCGGCCGCCACCGTGCTGCCCGACTGGCGGCGGGCCATCCGGCGCAGTAGGACCGAGGCGAGCGCCAGCCCGACCACCGCCCAGGTGAGCAACACCAGCACCGCGATCTCGGTGCGCCAGACCCCACCCACCTCGATAGCGGCGGCCTCGCCGGGCAGCAGAGCACGGCGGGTGAGCAGGCCGATCCAGTACAGCGGGGTCGCTTGCCCGATCACCTGCAACCAGCCGGGCAGGACATGGAGCGGGTAGAAGATGCCGGCCACCGCCGCCACCGCATAGACCCCCATCATCGCGAAGCCGAGACCCATCATGGTGCGAAAGATCGATCCGAGCACCGCGCCCCAGGGCAGCATCGCGGCTCCGGCCAGGACGAAGGTGACCGCCAGCAGCCCCCATCGCCATGGTTCGGTGGGCAGTACGTCCGGCGCGACGAATGGCACACCGATCAGCAGCACCACCATCGGGGCGAGTAGATCGACCGGCGAACTCATCAACTTCGCGATCAGGTGGCCGGTCATGCCGTGCGGAATCGCCTTGGCCCGCAGCAGGGTTCCGTCCTCGCGTTCGGTTTGGATCTCGGCGCTCACTCCCAGCACCGAGGCGACGACGATGCCGAAGGCCAGGAACCCGCCGAGCAGGTAGCTGCCGGCCGGGGCCAGCTCTAGGAACCGGGTGTCGCGGAAGAACCGCAACACGATCAAGAAGATCGCCGGCCACAGCACGATGTTCACGATCGTGATCGCGTTGGCCTTACGCTTGAGCGTCACCCCGGCCTGGACGGCCGCGGCGCGCAGTACCGCCGGTACGATGGGGCTGGTCATCGGGCACCTCCGCTGGACAGGACGGGCAGGTCGTCGAGGCTCTCGCCCGCCGCGGCGCGGCGCACCAGGTCGAGGTAGACGTCCTCCAGGGACGCGGCGCGTACCTCCACCACCTCCACCCGGCCGGGCCGGGTGGTGAGCACCTCGGTCAAGTAACCGGTCGGGTCGGCCGTGGCGTGGACGCTGACGTCGCCGGAGTCCCGGTCACGCAGCCGTACCTCGTTGCTGCGGGACATCGCCAGTCGCAAACCATCCGGACTGCCGTCGGCGATCAGTCGGCCCCCGGCCAACAGCAGGATCCGATCGGCGATCTTCTCGGCCTCGGCCAGATCGTGGGTGGTCATCAAAATGGTGGTGTCCAGGTCGGCCAGGTCGGCCAGTAGTTCATGCACGTCACGGCGACCAGCGGGGTCCAGGCCCGTGGTCGGCTCGTCCAGAAAGAGCACCTCGGGGCGGCCCACCAGGCCGACCGCGACGTCCAGCCGGCGGCGCTGACC
>JAAYAO010000397.1 GCA_012719335.1 Propionibacterium sp.
AACCCCCGGTCAGCGCGGCCCGGCGGCTGCGGGCGGCGGCGATCCGGGCCAACGGCACCGCGGCGATCGCGCTGCCCAGCACGCTGACGGCCTGCCCGACCCCGGCCAGGGTGGTGCCGCCGACGCTGCCGACCAACAGGGCCCCGACCGCGATGCCGGAGGCGACGCCGATACCGCCCAGCACATTGCCGGCGATCAGCACCGCGATCGACCGACCCGAAGAACTGCTCATGGGCGGCAGCCTAGGCCGTGTCGGGCGGTGCGGCATGACAGTTGTCATCGCCGACTCGTGACGTCGCCCGATACCGCGCGGGACGCCGAAATCCGACTATGGATACATGAACGACACCCCCGCCATCACCATCACCGGCCTCACCAAGCGCTTCGGCGACCTGGTGGCTGTCGACAACCTCGACCTGCACGTACCGGCCGGTCAGATCCTGGCCCTGCTCGGCCCCAACGGGGCCGGCAAGTCGACCACCACCGAGGCCGTGATCGGCCTGACCCCGGTCGAGACCGGCCGGATCGAGGTTTTCGGTTCGGCACCGGTGGCCGCGGTGCGCCGCGGTGACACCGGCGCGATGCTGCAGAACGGCACCCTGCTGGCCGAGACCTCGGTGCGCAACCTGTTGCGGTTGATGCACGGCCTGCACGTCCACCCCCTGCCATTGGACGAGGTGATCGAACGCGCCGAGCTCGGCCCGATTCTGCGCTCGGGCGTCGGCAAGCTCTCCGGCGGGCAGGCCCAGCGCGTCCGCTTCGCCCTGGCGATCATGGGTGACCCGCGGCTGCTGATTCTGGACGAGCCGACCGTCGGCATGGACGTCGATGCCCGGCGCCGGTTCTGGAACACGATGGACGATCTGGCCGACGGCGGCCGCACCATCATGTTCGCCACCCACTACCTGGAGGAGGCCGACGCCTTCGCCGACCGGATCGTGGTGATGAACGCCGGCCGGATCGTGGCCGACGGCACCGGGGCCGAGATCAAGTCGATCGTCGGTGGCCGGCACATCCGGTTCACCGGCCCCGACCGGGACTGGTCCGACCTGCCCGGGGTGGTCTCCGCCGTCCGGGAGAACGGCGGCTGGGTGTTGAACTGTGCCGATTCGGACGCCGCCCTGCGCGCCCTGGTCGGCCACGACGAGGTGCGCGACATCGACATCACCTCCCCCAGCCTCGAGGACGCCTTCATCGAACTGGTCGCCTGAGCGCCCGACCACCGAAAGGACTTGATCATGACCGCTATCAGCCCCGACACCACCCTGGCCCGTCCCACATCGGGCCGCCGCGGCACCCGTCCGCTTCTGCACTACATCGGCCAGAGCCTGCTGCAGACCCTGCGGGATTGGACCTTCATCGCCTTCGTGGTGGCGATGCCCACCACCATGTACCTCTTCTTCGCCGGCATCTACGGTGACGAGATGGCCGGCGGCGGGGTCAGCGTGGCCGCCGCGATGATGATCACGATGGCCACCTACGGCGGCCTGGGTGCGGCGATGAGCGCCGGTAACCAGATCCAGATCGAACGCAGCAGCGGCTGGTTCCGTCAGTTGATGTTGACCTCCCTGACGCCGGCCCAGTTCCTGATCGGCAAGATCGTCACCGCCGTCGGCGTGGTGGTGCCGTCGATCGGGATCGTCTACGTGGCCGGTGCGCTGCGCGGGGTGCGGCTGGACGCCCAGGTGTGGGCGGCGTCCTTCGCGCTGATCGTGGCGACCCTGATGCCGATGGTGCTGCTCGGCCTCGTGCTGGGGCTGTGGTTGCGGCCCGCGGCCGCCGGCGCGGCCACCACCTTGACCATGCTGGCGCTGTCGATGCTCGGCGGGCTGTGGTTTCCGCTGGACATGATGCCGTCCACGATGCAGACGATCGGCA
>JAAYAO010000398.1 GCA_012719335.1 Propionibacterium sp.
CTCATCGTGGGTTGGTCGTAGTCGGCCACCGCCGGCCCGGCGAGCGGCCGGTGCGGCGCCCCGGTGCCGGGGTGTGCGGTGACCGGCGGCCCGAAGGCGTGTGCGGGTGGGGATTGCCCCGAGGTCACCGGACGGGCTGCGGCGGGACGTGCCGCCGGCCGGGGGAGGCGCGGCTGCTGGTGCTGCGGCGGCCCACCGGGCCCGGGCCGCGACGGCCCCGTCCGCTGCCGCAGCGCCGGGGCGGGATTGGGGTTCGTGTCGTGGTCGGCGTCCAACCGGGCCTGCAGGTGCACCACCTGGGCCTGCAACTCACCCACCTGATCGGCGAGGTGGGATTGCTGCTGCAGTAGGAGGTCGAGTTTCTCGACCAGCCGATCTCCGACGTCCATGGGCCCACCATAAGGGCTCGGCGGGCCGGGCCCATGGCGTCGGGGACGGTGGTCAGCCCTGCGGGTTCAGCCGGTCGCGGGCGGCCTGCTGAGCACGGTCGACGTGCTGTTCGTGCTTGTTGTCGGTGCGGGCGTCCACCTCGTCACCGGTGCGTTCGATGACCTGATCGGCTTTGTCGGGATGCTTACCGGCCAGATCCTTGGCCTTGTCGAAGATTCCCATCGGGGGTGCTCCTTTCGGTCGTGAATGACTGCGTCCATTCTTGCGGGCACACTGGTGGTCATGTCCAGCCCCGCAGACACCCTGGTGATCATCGGGCCGACCGCCTCGGGCAAGACCGACCTGGCGGTGTCGGTGGCCGAACGGCTGATCGCCGCCGACCGGCCCGCCGAGGTGGTCAACGCCGACTCGATGCTGGTGTACCGGGGGATGGACATCGGCACCGCCAAGCCGTCGCCGGCCGAGCGGCGTGGTGTGCCGCACCACCTGATCGACATCCTCGACATCACCGCCACCGCGACCGTGGCGGAGTTCCAGACCCTCGCCCGGGACGCGATCGCCGACTGCCACCGCCGCGGCGCGCTGCCGATCGTGGTCGGCGGGTCGGCGCTGTACGTGCGGGCGATCGTCGACCACTTCGAGTTCCCCGGCACCGATCGGGCGATCCGGGCCCGGTGGGAGGACGAACTGGCCCGGATCGGCCCCGAGGCCCTGCACCGGGTACTGGCCGCGACATCCCCCACCGCGGCCGCCGACATCCTGCCCGGCAACGGGCGCCGCATCGTCCGGGCCCTGGAAGTGATCGAGCTGACCGGTTCCTGGACGCCGACCCTTCCCGAATGGCGTTACGCCCTGCCCGGGGTGGTGCAGGTCGGGTTGGCCCTGCCACGCGAAGAACTCGATCGGCGGATCGCCGAACGTGTCGACCGGATGTGGGCGGCCGGTTTCGTCGAGGAGGTGCGCGAACTCGCCGCCCGTGGACTGCGCACCGGACGCACCGCCTCCCGGGCGCTGGGCTATCGGCAGGTGTTGGAGTATCTGGACGGCACCCGCACCGAGGACGAGGCCCGCGAGGCCACCATCACCGGAACCCGCCGGTTCGCCCGCAAACAACAGGGCTGGTTCGACCGCGACGACCGGATCACCTGGTTGACCGCCGGCGACACCGGCCCCGGCCCCGCCCGACTGGTGGAGCAGGCCTTGGCGGTGCTGGGACAATGACACCCATGATCGAGATGCAGTTCGCCAAGGGGCACGGCACCGAGAACGATTTCGTGATCGTGTCCGATCGCGACGGTACGGCCGAACCGACCACCGCCCAGGTGCAATGGTTGTGCGACCGGCACGCCGGTATCGGTGCCGATGGGCTGTTGCGCGCGGTGCGGGCCCGGCACATCCCCGAGTGGACCGGGGATCGCGACATCTGGTTCATGGATTACCGCAACGCCGACGGGTCGATCGCCGAGATGTGCGGCAACGGGCTGCGGGTGTTCGTCCGCTACCTGCTCGACCGCGACCGGCTCGACGACACCGACCGGGACGCCGACGGCAACTACCGGATCGGCACCCGGGCGGGGGAGCGCACCGCCACCGCACTGCCCGACGGCCGGATCCGGGTCTCGATGGGCCCGGTGGCGATCGGCGCCCGACCGGCGGTGATCGAAACCGGCGGGCAGCACTACACCGCCGTACCGGTCGATGTCGGCAATCCGCACGCGGTGGTGTTCGCCGACCGGATCGACGACCTCGACCTGACCACCGCCCCCGGCCACTCCACCGAGGACTTCCCGCACGGGGTGAACGTGGAGTTCGCCACCATCGACGCCGACCGGATTCGGATGCGGGTGTTCGAACGCGGGGTCGGCGAAACCCGATCCTGCGGCACCGGGACGGTCGCGGTGGCCGCCGCGGCGGCGATCGGCACCGACACCACGGGCTGGACCGTGGACGTCCCCGGCGGCACCGTCGAGGTCACCCTGCCCAGCGAGGACGACCCCCGCGCCTACCTGACCGGCCCCGCCGAGATCGTCGCCTTCGGGGTGGCGCTGGTGCCCGAAACCAGCTGAGCGATGCGAAAAACCGGTATCGGGCCGGCGGGGAGTGTGCAACAGTTGACGCCACGATGACTGCAGACCCACGATCCCTTGCCGGCGAACCACTCGACGACGACTTCGACGATCTCGATTTCGACGAGGCCGATGCCGATGACGAGCTGGACGCCTGGTCCGACCCCTGGGCCGAGGACGACCCGGAGGCCGGTGCCGACGGTGACCAGCTCGACCTGTTGGACCGCCTCAGCCTCAAGCGGGTGGCGGGCATGTCCACCGAACTGGCCGACATCAGCGAGGTCGAGTACCGCCAGTTGCGGCTGGAACGGGTGGTGCTGGTCGGCGTCTGGACCAGCGGCACCGCCACCGACGCCGACAACTCGATGAACGAGCTGAAGCTGCTGGCCGAAACCGCCGGTTCGCAGGTGCTCGAAGGCCTCATCCAGCGCCGCAACCAGCCCGACCCGGCCACCTTCGTGGGCCGGGGCAAGGTCGACGAACTGCGGCAAGTGGTGATCGCCACCGGCGCCGACACGGTGATCTGTGACGGTGAGCTGAGCCCCGCTCAGTTGCGGAATCTGGAGGACCGGATCGGGGTCAAGGTGATCGACCGCACCGCGCTGATCCTCGACATTTTCGCCCAGCACGCCAAGAGCGCCGAAGGTAAGGCTCAGGTCGAGCTCGCCCAATTGCAGTACCTCAAGCAGCGGTTGCGGGGTTGGGGCGAATCGCTCTCCCGGCAGGTCGGTGGTCGGGCCGCCGGTGGTGCCGGTATCGGTGGCCGTGGCCCCGGTGAGACGAAGATCGAAACCGACCGGCGCCGGATCAACACCCGCATCTCGCAATTGCGGGCCAAATTGCGTGATCTCGATTCGACCCGGCAGACCAAACGGGCCGAACGCACCCGCCACCGCGTCCCCTCGGTGGCGATCGTCGGGTACACCAACGCCGGCAAATCGAGCCTGCTGAACCGGCTCACCGACGCCGGGGTGCTGGTCGAGAACGCGCTCTTCGCCACCCTCGACCCGACCACCCGACGCACCGAAACACCCGACGGCCGGCATTACACCCTCACCGACACGGTCGGCTTCGTCCGGCACCTGCCGCACGACCTGGTCGAAGCCTTCGCCTCCACCCTGGAGGAGACCGCGCTGGCCGATCTGCTGGTGCACGTGGTGGACGCCGCCGACCCGGATCCGCTCGGTCAGATCCGGGCGGTGCGCGAGGTGTTGGCCTCGATCAACGCCGGTGAGGTGCCCGAGCTGATCGTGTTCAACAAGGCCGACCTGGCCGATGCGGACCAGCTCACCATGTTGCGCAGCCAGCACCCCGATGCGGTGGTCGTCTCGGCGCGCACCGGCGCCGGCCTGGCCGGGTTGCGCACCCGGATCGACGCGATGCTGCCGCACCCGGAGGTGGAGGTGCGCGCCCTCGTCCCCTACGGACGCGGCGACCTGCTGAACCGGATTCACCAGTCGGGGGAGTTCATCACCACCGAACACACCGCCGACGGCACCCGGATCGTCGCCCTGGTGCACCCCGACCTGGCCGGGGCCCTGGCGCCCTACAACGAGGACGCCGAGTAGGGGTTCCCCGGCTCAGCGTGGGTCGCTCGCCTCGTCCCGGGACGGGTCGGCCCCGGAATCACCGGACACCACCACGCCCGGGCGGCCGGTGCTGTGCAGGATGCCCCCGTCGGAGACCACCGCATGACCGGTCATGTACGAGGACAACTCGGAGGCCAGGAATACCGCCACCCCGGCGGTCTGCTCGGGACGACCGAGGTCGCCCAGCGGGGTGGCCGCCGCCCAGCCGTCGAAGAAATCCTGCATCCCCGACCGTCGGGCCTGGGCCCGGGTACCGGCCGTCCAGTGTGGCGCCGGTGACCAGGGCCACCCGGCCGGACAGGCCGAACAATTGCTCGGCGGGGGACACCGTGTTCATCGGGGGACTCCTTTCCGGACCTCGTCCGGCAGTGGTGGGGGTGGTGGCGAAAGCTTTA